>CAMBFX010000112.1 GCA_945865695.1 Chryseobacterium gleum
TTATTGTTGAGGAAGAATTAATCGAAACAATGAAACTCGTTATAACAAAATGATTTTTTTGACAACGTCAAAATGAAACTTTCATTCACTTCACCACCATCCCCTTCAAACACTCAATCCATTTATCGGAGTCATTCAAACTTTCTACGAGTTGTAATTTTTTTCCGCCATTTTCTTTGAAAATATGCGCGTACTCTTCTCCAATTTCAATAGTAGTTTCTAAACAATCGGATACAAATGCCGGTGAAAAAACCAATAATTTTTTCACGCCACTTTTAGCTAAATCTACCAATACAAAATCAGAATAAGGTTTAATCCATGGGTCACGTCCTAAACGAGATTGAAAGGCTACCGTATATTTTGATGGATCTAATCCTAATTTAGCCGCAATTCTACGAGTGGTTTCATAGCAAGCTGCTTTGTAACAATATTCATTGTTCTCGTTCCATTCGTGCTCGCAATTATGATCTTTACATGGCTTTCCATCGGTATAAACTTTATCCACCTGACGTTCTGGTAAACCATGATACGAAAACAAAACATGATCATATTCTTTTGGTGAATACATATTTCCTTTTTCTACAAACGCGTCAATAAATTGATCGTTATCACAAAATTGATTCACAATTTCGATATGAGGAATCACCCACCATTTATTAATAATTCTCATGGCTTCTTCAATGGCACTTCCAGTGGAAGAAGATGCATATTGAGGAAACATGGGAAGTAAAATTATGTTAGAATAATTCTGTTGTTGCATTTTATCCAATACACTTTTCAGAGAGGGATTCTGATAACGCATAGCCAATTCTACCGTATAATTTTGAGGTAATGCTTTTTGTAATTTAGCTTTCACCTTGTTTCCGTAAATCAAAAGTGGTGAGCCTTCGGGCGTCCAAAGTTGCTTGTAAATTTTTGCTGATTTAGGAGCACGGAAAGGAACGATGATTCCATTCACCAAAAAAAATCTTCCTACAGGGTTGATGTCAATCACTCGAGGATCATTCAGAAACTGACGTAAATATCTTCTTACATCTTTTACCGAAGGAGAATCAGGTGTGCCGAGATTGATGAGGAGAACTCCGATTTTATTTTTACTCATATTGAATGAAAAATTTGAAAATGTAAAAGTTAAAATTAAATGAGACTAAACAAAAACTGCCCCGAAGGGCAGTTACTTATTTTGAATTTTAGTACAGTTGTCGGTTATCCACCAAATTTGCTTTTTTCTTTAATGCTAAGAACGCTTCACCACTCATGATGGCTCTGCTTCTTAAATCTGCTTCTAAAGTAAGCTTGTTTGCTTTGTAATCTTTAGTAGCTGGTGCTTCAATAATAGATTCTAATTGGAACATGTAAATTCCGTTTTTACCTCTTACTGGAACAGAAACTTTACCAATATCTTTTTTACCGAAGGAGAAAATAGTTCCAATTACTTCCATCTCTGCTCCACCAAATCCTGGCAACGCATTTGAAGCAAAAGTTAATTCTAAGTCGGTAACATTTGTATTTGAACGTTGAGCGGCATCTGCTAAAGATTTAGAACCTTTGACTTGTTTAGCTACTAAATCCAATTTCTTTTCTCTTCTCGCTTCTGCTTCCATAATCACGCGCACATCTTCCAAATCAGGAGTTCCTTCTTTACGAACGTGTTTAATATGACAAATCACTACGTTTTCTCCCCAAACAATTGGTTCGGTAATTTCTCCAATAGTAGACTCATGAATTCTGCGTGAAATTTCACGTGAAGTAGGTTGTTGCTCAATGAATTTTTCTTTATCTCTCAATTCTTTTTCCATTATTTGGTAGCCTTCTTTTTGAGCCATCTTGGTAAAAGTTTTTCCATCTTCTACTTTATCAAAAAACTCTTGTGCTTTTTCTCTCGCCAATAAAACTGTTTCGTCTCCTGCTTCAACGGTTGCATCTACCATAACAATCATTGGTTTCTTCCCATCACGTGATCCTAAAATTTCAATTAAGTGAACACCAAATTGCGTTTCTACAATTGGCATATCTCCAATTTTACCTTTGAAACAAGCATCATTAAATTCAGTTACCATCATTCCTTCGGTGAACCAGCCTAAACCACCACCTTGAGGAACCGAACCTAAATCTCCAGAATATTCAGTTACCATTTGAGCAAAATTTCCATTTGCCTTAATTACTTTTTTCAAACTATCCGCTCTTGCCAATAAAGTTTTTGAATCACCTTCTTCTTTTTTCAATAGAATATGACGTGCTTTCACTTCTTTTTGCGTGCCTGCAAAACCTTTAATCTTTAATAATTTGAAACCTGATTTGCCGGTTTGCTTCGCCATCGGATCTTCGAATGGTCCAAGCACTGCATTACTATCTGAAATCTGAATCAATGAATCAATCTCTTCGTTATACATATAACTCATTCCCATTTGAGGAGCGGTGTTTTTTGTAGAAGAATAAGTAGCAATAAATGAAGAGTCATTTTCTGCCGTTTGGAAACTTTCTTTCAAACGAGCAAGATCCGATTTGATGGTATCAACATCAGCTTGAGATGGAATAATTGGAAATTGTACATATTCGAATTTTGTAGAACTAAACGTATTTTCGTATTGCTTACGATTTTTTAATTTATCAAAAGTATTCTTAATATCCGACTCACTCACTTTAACAGCAGAATCAGAAATATTATCAATTCTTGCAGCTACTAATTTCAATTTGTATTTTCTATTATTCGCATCATAATCACGTTTTGCTTCTGCTCCGGTGATATAAATTCCATTCTTAATCATCGAATTATATTTATCACGCACCACTTGCTTTTTTACTTCTTGCTCGAGAGCAGTCCATTGCTGGCGTGAATATTGATTTTTCTCAACGTCATTAGCACGGAATCTTTTTACCAATTCAGGACGGAATTTTTTAGTCACTGAATCTTGAAAGATGGGAATTTGTTTTACGAAATAATGCGCACCCTCTGTAAAGAATAATGCATTTAATTCTTCGGGCGTAACCAAATAATTTACTTTATCACCCTTCGTTTCGATCATTCCAAGAGCTAATAATTCATGCTCATAAATTTTTTCGTTGATGAATTCATTCCAAACCTGTTCTCTGATTTGATCGGTTTCAACTTCACCAAGCGCAGGTTGATTTTGTTGTTGACGTTGCATGTTTTGGTCGCCAATACGTTTTTCAGAACGCAGATTATACTCTTCCATTTCTGCAGGAGTTAATGGTTCTTCAAAAATTGAAGCTGTAACGATTTCTTCTCCGCCACCTCCATAATTTGTTAATGCATCGCTGAGGATGAAAAGCAAAAGTGTGACAGCCATAATGATCAACAAAAGGCCTGAGCGTTCACGAATTTTTCCAATAATAGCCATAGTGTAATTGTAATTTAGGGCTGCGAATATACTATAGAATAATGGTTTTTAAAACTTTTACTGCTTTAAAATAAGTTGCACCATTTCGATGCGAGTTCCGCTTACTTCCTTGATAATAAACGAGAAGTTTTCGATGGTGAATTCGTCATTTTGGGATGGAATATCGGCCAAATGATGTAAAATAAAACCTGCAAGTGTTTCATATTCATCACTTATCGGGATTTGAAGATTATATTTTTCATTGATATAGTCGATTTCAATTTTTCCTGAAAAAATATAAGTCATTTCATCCGGATGTTGCTCAATTAATTCGTCACTATCGTGTTCATCCTGAATTTCCCCGAAAATTTCTTCCATCACATCTTCAATAGTTAGCATTCCTGAGGTGCCTCCAAATTCATCTACAACCACGGCAATACTTCTACTTTGTTTAATTAATTGTTGCAAGATGATATTGGCTGGCATAGTTTCAGGAATCAAACTAATGGGCAATAAAATAGCTCTGATTTGAGTGGGTTTTTTAAAGATTTCATACGAATGAACATAACCGATGATATGATCAATATTATCTTCAAAAATCAAAATTTTAGAAAGTGAAGTTTCGATAAATTTTTCGCGCAGCGTTTCGATTGTTTCATTTACATCTAAAGCAATAATATCGGTTCTTGGAATCATACAATCTCGAGCTTTTACTTTAGAAAAACCAAGTGCTTTTTGAAAAATCTGAACTTCTTGTTCAATTTCTTCGGGAGATTTAGCCGAGGTGGTTACTTCATGTAGATAATTATCCAAATCTATTCTTCCGAATGAAATTTTATTGTCGTTGGATTTTTTTCCGGTAGTTAAACGGATTAAAGACTCTGAAATAAGAAACATCACCATCATCGGAATCCAAAGTAACCAGTAAATAATCCAAGTGGGAATAGCGAAAAAATTCAGAATTAGATTTGGGTTGATTCGAAAAATGGCTTTAGGTAAAAACTCACCTGTAATCACAATCAAAATAGTGGAAAGAATCGTTTGAATCAATAAAACCAAAACATTATTGGCGGTGATATATTCGCGTATAGAAGGTTCGAGAACAACAGCCATGTAAATTCCATAAATAACCAATGCAATATTATTACCTACTAAAAGAGCAGCAATAAATCGACCTGGGCGCTTAGTGAAAAACGAAAGAATTCTCGCATTAAAATGTCCTTGCTTGTTTTCTAGTTCAATTCTAAGTTTATTGGCAGATAAATAGGCGATTTCTATTCCGGAGAAAAATGCCGAGAATAAAATACAAATGAGGATAATTAGAAAAAGGTTGGGATCCATCAATCGTTATTATTCTTTTTCTTTTGAGCTTCTTTTTGATTTTTTTCTAACCGAATACGTAGTGATCTTCTCATAATCCACATAGCTGCGGGCAGTAAAGGAAGCATCAACATGAATTTTGATTTTTCATATCCATCAACTGACAATAAATAAAGTGCCATACAAAGAGTTACTCCAGCTAAACCAAGCCAAAAAACTTCGAGAAAGCGATTCATTTTTTCCATTTTTATTCTGTTTCGTTGACGTTTATTATTCCACTTGATTTTCCAAAAACATATTTTGAAAAATTGTCGTTAGCTTTCACTCCCCGACATACAAAGTTACCACTATTTCCTCTTACAATTACTAAATTATTTGTACTCACACTATAAACAGAATCCCTATGACGCGGAATTTTAAGTAAATACTCTGTGTACATGGTATCTTTTTTAGTAAAACTAATGATAACGATATTGTTTTTAAGCTCCAATCGCTTGTTGTTTTCAGAAAGTTCACCAAAATCTGCTTTAATTTTTGATTCGGGTTGATGTTGTTTATTATAAAATAAAACCTCAACACCTTTTGGAAAAACCGTTCGTTGGCCAGCATCTTCATATTTTTCGATAATGGGAGCAGTTAAAATACTTTTTACATAACCTGAATCGGTATATTCGATTGAAGCATCTTTTAGAATTTGAGAAGGAGATTTATCGGTATAAGTGATGCGTTCAATTTCCGACATGTCGTTTACACAGGAAGAAATCAATCCGGCAGAAAGGAAATAAAATAAAATTAGGAATCTGCTTTTCATTTCCTTACAAAGTAATAAATAAAACCCAACAAATTTTAAAGTAAAAAGGATTTCAAGTTGATTTTATTTCACCCCTCTGGGGTTACGATTAGTTCTTTTATATTTTTTCTTGAAAATAATTTGTTTGGAAAAATTCTCTTCAACCCTGTAGGGGTTGAATCTTAATAATACTATAACCAAGATTGCTCTTAACTACCCTGAAGGGGTTGAATATGTCTTTCAAACTTTTTGATTTGGTTGGTTGGCATGTTCAACCCCTTCAGGGTTGTGGAAATTCCATTCTAATTCGTCTATTTATATTTAACCCCTTCAGGGTTACAGAAAATTTCGATAATAAAACCTATTTGATTTTACAATTAAGTTGCCAATTTATTTGACAAAAAAATCCGGCAATTTTCATCACCGGATTTGATATTTTATACCTTAAAATTATCTAAGTTTTGTTGATTCTCCTAAAACGGTTATTGGATCACCAGCTTTTTTACCATAGGTAAACATATCATTTTTTGAAGGAAGATTGGCTGAATAAGAATTATAATATGAACTCACGCTACAGCCTGATGCTTTCGCTTTATCCAAATAATCCAATGCAAGACAATAAACAAACTTTCTTTCAAAATCATTTTCACCATATGAACTTGAAGCAATACATCGTGCTAAAATTATATAGGCATCACATTTATAAGTTCCCGTTGCATCTTTAGCGATTACTGTTCTTGAATAGGACATAGCTGAACTACAATTTCCAGAAGCTTGAGCAATTTGAGCTGCAATTAATTGGTATTTTACTAACTCTTCACATTCTCCGCATTGTTCAATGGCTTGCTTACTCCACTTCAATGCATCAGCATTTTTACCTTTACCAGCGTTACTTTGCGCAAGTGCAGCTGCGGCTTTGTGAGAAGGCTCTAATTCATACAACCTCTCAGCCATTTTATCTAATAGTTCACCTTTTGCTTCTTTCTTATTAAGCATGTCTAACATCTTAGTGATTTCTTTTATTTGAGATTCTTTATCTGCAGGAAGGGCTCCGAATTTCTTGGTATAAATTTCAATTAACTTATCGGCACTTAAACAACTTGCCGCATATTTATCCATTGTTTCACGAGCTAATTTACAGTTCGCATCATCTGGAGTATCTTTGCAAGAAATATCTAAATACCCATTGATTCTTAAATATTCATCTACCATCTTGTTACAATCTACTTTTTTACCTCTGTAAAGAAGATACAATGAAGAATAATATCCATAGGCAGCAGAACCAGAACCTTGTTCCTTTTTAATTTCGAAATATTTCGCGTAAGCTTCATTAGAAACTTCTGGTTTACTTTGACGATATTTTAAGGCAGCTGCACCTTTACTTTCATAATATTCAGGGCAAGGACCGAAAAGTTTAATCTGTTGATCGTACAATGATAAAAGTGTATCAACTAATAATTCTTTCGTTGCTACATCTTTTTCTGCATCAATAAAACTTTTATACATGATTTGTCCGTTGGTATACAAACTCGGTTTGAATTCAGGACAAATTTTATAAGTAGCTCTCCAATATTTGAGGGCGTCTTTATAGTTGCTTTGCTTCAAATATTCAGAATACAAAGAAATATTCTTACGACATTCTGTTTCATCAGAGCCAAAATTTTCTTTTGGATTAGAATTACATTCCGTCTGTTGCGCTTTTGCGGTGAATGTAAATGCTGTCATTCCTGCGATTAAAATAATCTTTAATGCTTTCATTTTTTGTTTTTTTGTTTTCAATGAAGTGAACATAATTCAATTCGTTTGTTAATCATATTTACGTTTAATAAACCAAGGATCATTTCGATGCGGGGAGATGGTGATTCCAAGATTTACATTTATAAAACTTTCTTCAATCAATCCGCTATCTAAAGAACCTCGTTTACCTGCCTCCACTCCAATATTCAACAATGAGAAGGATAATGAGTTGATCAGCGGAATACCAATTCCAAAACCTATGCCATATTGTTTAAGTTGCGTGTCATTAATCTGTAAATATGTGGAAGAGCTTGAAAATGAAAGGCGATAAGTTGAAATTTTCCACCATTTTTCTTCTGGTCCGATAATAGAACTGCTGAAAGGGTTGTATTGAATGGCGAATGAATAATTACGGGAATTTCTCATTCCATCCGTAATTGAATCGGTTACATTATTTTCATATTTAAAAACTTCGCTATAACTACCCCAATCTTGCAAATCATATTGAACCGTAAATATTAATCTGCGGAAAGCATTTAAATTAGCTTTATATGGAATTCTCTTTTCTATTGAAGCAGCAAATCCAATTTTCTTTGGGAAATAAATTCTTCCCCATTGAGATTCGCGATATTCAACGGTATCTACTAAAGATTCTGTTACTAAGTCATTAAATGAATGTGATAAGAACTCTCTTTTAGCATATAATTTAGAAGAAGCATTGAGGCTTCCTCCGAAATTAATATAACTAGTTGAACTTAGTTTTCCTCTATAAAGAAAACCACCTTCCAAAACAAAATCAGATATAAATGTATTTTGTGTTGTTTTAGAATGTAAAAAACCTGAACTAATATTTTGATCATCGATAATTGCGCGATTACTTGTTTTCAAGCTTCCGAATAAATAAGCTAAATTCATTCCAACACTAAATTTATGCTGGCTATTATTTACTACAAAAAAAGAAGTTCCAGTATACAATCGATTTATCCCACCTTTTCCATCAAACTTATGGGTGATATCACCAATAACAGCATTTGTTTCGTGCGTAGAAAAGCTATAACCTATCGAGCTAATGGGCGTAATTCCGAATGAAATCCCCCAACGTGGAGAAATAGGTAATCCCATCGAAATAGCTTTTAATCCAAAGGTACTGGCAGTGGCTTCAGAAGTAGAAGAAGCCATATTTAAATATTGGGCGCCTACTCCAATATCAAAAATTGGACGATGACGCATCAAAAAAGAATAAGATGCTGGATTATGAGAATTAAATTGAAAAGAATCACATAACGAGAGAGACGTTCCACTTAAGCCAAAAAATGAGGAATGAGGATTAGAAGCAATATCACCAAATGCATAACGGGAATAAGGCGAAACACTAGAAGTTTGTGCATTTAAATTTTGCGAAGTGAGAATCACGAGGCAAAAACCAAAAATGCTAAGTATTTTGAAAAAGTAATATTTCATTTAGTCCTTTGAGGGTTAAAAAAGGGTCAGCAAAGATGCAATTTTTCAGATGATTGGCAAAAAAGAGATGATCACCACCTGTTAAATAAATATCAAGTTTGCCAAATTGAGATTCATAATCGGCCATCGTTTGTTTTATTTCTGCCAACATTCCTCTATAACAACCGGATAAGATTGAATCTTGTGTGTTCATTCCATTTAATTGTTCAAATTCTTTCGGTTCTATAAACGGTAATTTATCTGTAAAAGTATGAAGTGCTTTAAAACGCATTTGTAGCCCTGGAGAAATTGAACCGCCTAAATATTCGTTGTTTATTAAAAGGTCGAACTTCAAACAAGTACCACAATCGATAGATAAAGCATTGCCTGATTTGGAATTAGTGCTTATTGCCACCGCATTAGCAAGACGATCGTGACCAAGAGTTTCGGGACTTTGGTAACTATTTTTTATGGGAATTGGGGTTTTATGAGATAAAACCATCAAATTATGGTTAGTTGGAGGGTTCACTAAGAAATTAATTTCAACAACTGATGAAAGAATAATTTTTCCTTGATGTTGCTCGATAATTTGCGTGATTTTATCCTTATCGACTGAAAATGAATCTTGCTGAACAAGTTCTCGATTTTCGAAAAGTGCTGATTTACCGCGTGTATTACCGATATCGAGGATTAAATTCATGATGTAAAATTGAGAATTTTTTTAGTGTTTGCGATAATATTAAAAAATTATAACTTTGCCGACCCTTAACAATTTGTAAAGGATGATGGTGTCGTAGCTCAGTCGGTAGAGCAAAGGACTGAAAATCCTTGTGTCGGGGGTTCGATTCCCTCCGACACCACCCCTAAAGTAGAAAAGCCTAACGAACCTTCGTTAGGCTTTTTTCGTTTCCCTTGGCTTTTATTGAAAAACTTCCCCTTTTCTTTTTGTCTTAACACAAAAAGAAACAAAAAAGTCAAGACTGATTTTCACTCGGCAAATTTTACTTACAAACTTGCTACCTTTCAGGTGATTTCCTCGCTCACTCGGAACTTCCTTAAAGGTGCCCGCAGTTTGTTTAGTAAAAATTACCTCTTGAAAATAGGTCACCATAATACAAAGTAAATGGCTATAATTCAGTATGAATTTTCGTGCTGATTATCTTTACACATTCATACAAAAAAAATCCCGAGCCTTTCGATTCGGGATTTAAATTCTGAAAAATTTGAAATTCTACTTCACAATCATCAATTTCTTAAATACATTATTGTTTTCAGAAGAAACAGAAATTGTATAAACTCCGCTTGGTAAATCTTTGGTATCTAATCTTAGTTGATTAGCATTCATTTTCTGTACTAAAATCAATTCACCAATTGAATTGAATAATTTTAAATCAACCTCTGCTCCATCAAAATTTACTAGTGAGATATTCACTTCATTCATAGCTGGGTTGGGATAAATATTCAAAGAGAAAATATTTTCATTTTCATTCAAACCATTTGGGGCTGCCACTGGTTGATTTCTAATATTCGATCTTGATGTGTTAACTCCCACACGAGTAGGTTCGCAATCGGAAGGTGCAGGAACGGTAATTGAATATCCAACATTTCCATTAGGTGCATTCACATCTATATAGGAATGTACAAATTTTGAAACGGTATCAATAACTTCCCATCCGGTAGAGATATGATAACGATTAATATAAAATTCATTATAAGGAAAACCGATATAATCATCCCATTCCAAATACACATCCCAATTTGCATTTACTTCGGTAATCAAGTGAATAGTTTTATGAGAAGCGATAAAGTCAGATTCGTTCCCGCAAGAATCAACAGTTGCTAATTTATATTTCCATGCATGAATATCAGATGATGCCACTGTATCTTGAAAAACACTTAAACTATCAAATGGAACGATACCAATCAATAAATAATTGCTAGGAACACTGGTTTCTCTATACACTCTGAATTCTTCAATTCCAATTCCTGCGGTTTTTTCCCAAAGAACTTTATTCATATTGGTAAGCGTATCAACCGTAATCATACAAATTTCTTGAGCAAAAATATTTATTCCAGGAAGAGTTAATGAAACATTAGCGATGCAATTAGAAGCATCAGTTATTGTCAAAGAATAATTTCCTTCTGCTACATTTTGTAAATCTGCAGCAATGGAACCGTTAGACCATAAATAAGAATATGGTGTTGTTCCACCATTAGCAGTAATAAACATTGCTCCTCCACCGGTTTGACAATTTGGATAAATCACTTGATCTACATTAACGATTGGAGAATTATCATTACTCAATCCTATTTCAAAAAATTCTGAACAACCATTATCATCTGTTATTGTCACCGAATAAATACCAGCTGGAAAATTAATGATAGATGCTGCGGTACTATTTCCTGTATTTGCATCCCATAGATAAGAAAGATTTCCTGTTCCTCCTGAAGCAACCAAATCAATTTCTCCATCTGATTGAGTACATCCAGCGGGAGTAATTACCGGTGTAATTTCAATTAGTGAAGGATTATTTAATTGATATGTTTTATTAATCAAACATCCAGATGCATCAGAAATGGCAACATCATAATAGCCGGATGATAATGAAGAAATATCTTCGGAGATATGTCCAGTTGACCAGAGAATAGAAATTGGTGCTGATCCTCCTGTAATGGTTAAATCGATGCTTCCATCAGAACTTCCGTGACAATTAGGATGAGTAATATTATCTGTAACGGTAGGTCCGCTTGCACTATTAATAGAAACTACTCTATAAGCTGAACAATTATTAAGATCTGTAATATTCACAGAATAATATCCGGCTTCTAAT
>CAMBFX010000113.1 GCA_945865695.1 Chryseobacterium gleum
CTTTGTTATCTTCAATTTGTTTGATTCTTAAGAGTTTCATTAAAATCAAATCGGTAAATGAAGATATACGCATGTCTCGCCAAGCTTCACCATAATCATGATTTTTTTTCTCCATTAAGGATTTTGCATGAGACGACTCATTTCGAAAAAATTCTATTGCTTTATTAGGATCTAATTCCATTTCTGTACTGTCTTTCAGATTCATCTGTATAATTGCCATTAGCGAATAATTAATAATTCCGATAAATTCTGGCTCAATTCCCTCTCCTACTTTTGAAACACCCTTTTCTTCGAGTGTTCTGATTCGCTGTGCTTTTATAAAAATTTGATCGGTTAAACTAGAGGTGCGAAGAATTCTCCATGCAGTGCCGTAATCTTTGGTTTTTTTACTAAAAACGTCAATACATTTTCCAATAACCTTGTCGTATTGTTCTGATGTTTTGCTCATTATGAAACTTATAAATGATTATCTTTGGATTTGAATGGCGAAAGATACATTTTTTAACAAAACATTTGAACTTCTTTTACAGGGGCAAGTGTACTATTTAGATCAACCCCGTACAATGGGGATATTAAATGTAAATTCTGACTCCTTTTTTGATGGGGGAAAATATTTAAACGAGAAAGAATTTCTTTTACAAACCGAAAAAATGTTGATTGAAGGAGCTGATTTCATAGATGTGGGAGGAATTTCTTCAAAACCTGGAAGCCATTTATTTTCAGAAAAAATAGAACTAGAAAGAGTTTTACCTGTAGTTAAAATTTTAGTCAAAACATTTCCAGGAATCAAACTTTCGGTAGATACATTTAGACAAAATGTAGCCGAAATAACCCTTTCTGAAGGCGTTTCTATTATTAATGATATTAGTGGTGGAAGGTGGGAGCCAAAAATATTAGAAACAGTAGCTAAAAGTAATTGTACCTATGTTTTAATGCACAGTAGAAATACATTTGAAAAGATGCATGAAAAAGAATTTTATATAGCGTTAATTTCAACAATTAAATCAGAAATTAATAATCAATTAATTCAAGCCAATAAATCGGGATTAAAAAGTATAATTATTGATCCTGGTTTTGGATTTTCTAAAAATATAAATCAAAATTTTGAAATTTTAAATAATTTAGAAGATTTTAACGAATTAAACTACCCTATTTTAGCTGGAATTTCTAGAAAATCTATGATTTGGAAAACATTAAATACAAATCCAGAAAATGCATTAAATGGAACCACTGCTTTAAATATGATTTGCCTTCAAAAAGGAGCTAAAATTCTACGAGTTCACGATGTAAAAGAAGCGAAAGAAACAATCAATTTGTACCGTAAAATGACAAGTAATCTAAGCTAATAACAGTAGAAAATAAATGATCATCCGTCGAGCCAAAGAATCAGATTTAAATGAATTATCGGTGTTTGCCACTCAAACATTTTACGATGCCTATGATTGGTATAACACTGCCGAAAATATGCAAGATTACGCGAAAAAATATTTCAGCACAGCGAATTTATTGTCTGAGTTTAAACAAACAGATGCTGTTTTTCTTATTGCTTTAGATGATTATCAAAAAATAATAGGTTATGCAAAAATGGGTAAGGGTAACAACAATTCGGATTTGAAGGAATCTCATTCGGAAATTGAAAGAATTTATGTTAAAACAAAATTACAACGTGCAGGAATTGGACAAAAACTTATAGACGAAATCATACTTATTACCCAAAAGCGAAACCAAAAAATCATTTGGCTGGGAGTATGGAAAAAAAATGAAAAAGCAGTTAATTTTTATAAGAAAATTGGCTTTGAAATTTTTGGAACAACCACTTTTGTTTTAGGCAATGATCCTCAAGACGACTTCATGATGAAACTAGTTTTGTAACTTAACAGTAATTAACAAGGCTCCTTATATTCTGATTTAAAGAGACAAAACTTTATATTTTGACCTTTACACTAAGTATTTTTAGGCTGCTATATCCTATTCATACAAAAAAGAAAAAAACACTTAAACCTTTTACTACTTTTACAGTCTGACGGCACAAATTACAACCTTATGAGATTTATATTGATCATTTCACTTTTAATTTCTTCCATTTCACTATCGGCACAAGGCTTCAAAATTATGGGTAAGGTAATAGATACTACCTCTCAACAGTCTTTACCCAATGCCAACATTATTATAAAAGGAATTAGTGATACTAGTTTTTTTAAAGGTTCAGTTGCAGATTTAGAAGGCCGTTTTTTTATGAATGGAATTCCGCAAGGAGAATATACATTGCAAATCACTTTTGTAGGTTACGATACCCTTCAAAAGAAATTAACTATTACCGAAGACCAACGTTTAGGTCCTGTTTACATTAGAGAATCTGCAAAATTATTAGATGGAGCGAATGTAGAAACAATGGGTATTCGAGTAGAACAAAAAGGAGATACCACACAATATAATGCTAATCAATTTAAAACAAATCCAGACGCTACAGCCGAAGATTTAATTAATAAAATGCCAGGACTTACCAATGAAAATGGAGTTGTAAAAGCGCAAGGTGAAGAAGTGAAAAAAGTTTTAGTAGATGGAAAACCATTCTTTGGTGATGATGCAGGAGCTGCATTAAAAAATATTCCTGCAGATATGATAGATAAAGTTCAAGTATTTGATAAAATGAGCGATCAATCACAATTCACCGGATATGATGATGGTAGTGGGCAGAAAACGATTAACCTTATTACTAAAAACGGAGGAAAAGGACAATTCGGAAAAGTATATGGTGGATATGGAACAGATGATCATTACACGGTAGGAGGAAACTACAACAAATTTGATAAAGACAAACGATTTACCATTCTTGGGATGAGTAATAATATCAATCAACAAAATTTTACATCACAAGATTTATTAGGCGTTTCCTCAGGAGGATATAGTGGTTATGGCGGAATGGGTCGAGGAGGAATGGGTGGCGGAAGCGGTTCTTCATTCATGGTAGGTCAATCCAATGGAGTATCACAATCTCATGCATTCGGTTTAAATTATTCTGACAAATGGGGTTCCAAAATAAAAGTATCGAGTAGTTATTTTTTCAATTATTCAGATTTAGATAATGTTTCGGATATCTACCGAAATTTTATAACTCAAAATGATAGCAGTTTAATTTATTCTGAAGTGAATAGAAGTAATACTAAAAACACTAATCACAGGGCTAATTTTAAATTCGAATACGATATTGATACGATGAATTCCATCAGTATAAATCCTAAATTCAACTTTCAAATCAATGACAAGAATTCAGCTTTAATTGGACAAAACTTAGTGGATGCACGTTTAATTTTAAGTAGTTTGGATAACTTGAACTCATCTGTTTTTGACGGATACACTTTCGGAAATGAATTTACTTACCGAAGAAAACTAAATAAAAAAGGGAGAACAATTTCTACTACTATCAATACCGACTTCAATGACAGAACAGGGATTACTAAATTAAATTCTTCTAACTATTTTTTAGCTTTATCAGATACGTCGACGGTAGATCAAGAAGGAGATCAACGTACAAAAGGATATACGCTATCTGCCAATCTTGCCTATACAGAACCATTGGGTAAAAAAGGCCAATTGATGATTAATTATTCTCCTTCCTATACCAATAACGATATCCGTAAAGAAACCGATAATTACGATGCTGCTTCGGGCGAATATATTGCAATGGACCCTATACTTACTAATATCTATGATAATACTTATTTTACTCACAAACCTGGATTAGGTTTTAATTATAACACCGAAAAAAAATCATTGAGTGTTGGAACAGATGTTCAGATGGCCACTTTAAGTGGGAATCAAGTTTATCCGGCTATTACCATTCAACCAAGAAATTTCTTTAATATACTTCCTAATCTTTCTTACTCCTATAAATTTACAAAAACATCTAGTTTAAGATTGAGATATAGAACTTCTACTTCAGCTCCATCTGTGAACCAACTACAAGATGTTATTGATAATACGAACCCATTATTATTGAGAAGTGGTAATTCAGCGTTAGATCAAAGCTATACTCAAATGATTTTTGGAAGATATGGCTCAACCAATATTACCAATGGAAGAAGTTTCTTTGTGATGTTTCATTCGAGATTTACCAATGATCATATTGGAAATGCAACATTTATTCCAAGCTCCGACTCTACTCTTTCTAATGGAATTGTAATGAGTAAAGGGAGCCAATTAAGTAAACCCGTTAATCTCGATGGATATGTGAGTGCAAGTACTTATACCACCTATTCACTTCCATTAAAAAAACTAAAATGCAATGTGAATTTGAATGGAGGAATTACCTTTAATCGTATTCCTGCAAAAATTAACGAACAAATTAATTTAGCAGATAACTTCAATTATAATGGTGGAGTTACCATTAGCAGTAACATTTCCCCTAAATTAGATTTTAATATTGGGTACACAGGAAATTATGTAATGGTGACCAATAGTTTGCAATCTTCATTGAATAATAATTATTATTTCCATTTAGCAACCTTTAAATTAAATTGGAATATTTGGAAAGGTGTAATTTTTAATACCAATATCGCTCAATCTTTTTACAATGGATTATCTCAAGATTTCAATCAATCATTCACCTTGGTAAATGCCGAAATCGGATATAAATTTTTGAAGGAAAAACAATTGGAAGTAAAAATTACTGCATTTGATATTTTGAATCAAAATAATAGTATTTCAAGAACAGTGACGGAAACCTATATTGAAGATGCCAACTCATTAGTGTTGAATCAATACTTTTTGATTATGGTTACCTATAACTTGAAAAAGGTGGGAGATTTACCTGTTGAAGATAAGCCGATGTGGATGAAACACTAAAAATATACTATCAAGGTTTTCAAAAATCAAAACAAATTTTAGCTTTAAATAAAACAAATTTATACCTTACCTTTTTTGATTGGTCGATATTAATCGATAAGTGCCAACTAAATCGTTTTATTTACGTATATTTATGGTAAAAGGAAACTATGCAAGGCTTCGTAAATAAAGCCATTCATGGCCTCATTGTCGATAATTTCGGAAATGAGAAATGGGAAGAAATAAAATTAAAATCAAATATTGATGAGGATTTTTTTCTAAGTGATTCATCATATCCGGGTGAATACATCTATCAATTTGTTATAAATGCATCAGAAATTATTGGAGTACCAACTGAAAAAAAACCGCATGATTTTGGAACTTACTGGATTCTAAAAATCGGAGAAAAAGATTACGGGTATATGGTATTGGCGGCTGGTAAAGACATTAGTCAGTTTATTTTATATCTACCTCATTTTCATAGTCGGATTATGCTTTTTTATTCAAATATAAAAGCTTCCGAATTTTTAGTCTCCCAAACATCACCCTATTTATATCAAATAAAACATTACTCAGAACGTGCCGAATTGGAACCTTTTGATAAAGTACAATTATCCGGAATCTCCAAAATGTATCGCGATAAATCGAGCATTGAATTATTGAGTGCAAAAACATCAACGGGAGAATTGAGTATTTTTGAAATAAAAATGATTGAATGAAGCTTTCCTTTAACATATCTAATGACCAGCTTGAAAGTATATTTCCGTTTCATATGATTCTGGATTACTCACTGACCATTTTCTCGGCAGGAAAAAGTCTGAAAAAACTAATACCAGATATAATTGGAAAAAATATGTTTTCCATTTTTGAATCATATCTAACGAATATTACACCAAACGATTTTCACTCATTACAAAATTTTGAAAACAGTATATTATTTCTAAAGTGGAAAGATGATCCAAGAATACTACTTCGCTATCAGGTTTTAAATTTTAGAGAACAAAATCAAATATTATTTGTAGGAACTCTTAATATAACTCAAGTGGAATTACTGGATGATTTAGATTTACAACTTTCCGATTTCGCTCCACATAACAGCATTACGGAGATGTTGCAACTAATCAAAAGCAAAGAAATGGTAATGACCGAAATGAACGAAATTTTATCTAATTACAAAAAACAAAAAACAGAAATACAGCAATACAAAGACAATCTGATTGCCATAATCAATACAATTCCAACTGCCATTCTAGTGGAGGATGCTACCCGAAAAATTGTTTATACTAATGTGCAGTTTTGCGAAATGTTTAATATTCCGCAATCGCCCGATCAAATGATTGGGTTTGATTGTAATCTAGCTGAGGAACAAGCGAAAGAATTATACAATGATAAAGCTGAATTTTCGAAACGAATTCACTTATTACTTTCACTAGATGTTAAGACGGAAGGCGAAATGCTGTGTTTAAAAGACGGGAGAATATTAATACGTGATTTTATTCCGATTCATTCAAACGGTGAAACGACTGGTATAATTTGGCAATATAAAGATGTAACTAAACAAAAGCTGGCGGATCAATATTTAAAAATGAATGAAGAAAAATACCGAGGATTGATTGAAAATTTACATCTCGGATTATTAGAAGTTGATTTATCTGAATACATAACACATGCCTACCCTACTTTTTGTTCTATGACCGGATATACCGAAGAAGAAATAATTGGGAAAAACGCTATAGAATTTTTAATTCATCCGGACGATAAAATTAAAATACTTAGCGAATCTAAAAAAAGACCTATCGGTTTAAACAGTGTTTACGAAGTGCGAATGCGAAAAAAAAACGGAAACTTTTTTTGGGTCATTATCAGCGGTGCACCACTCTATAATATAAAAAATGAAGTAATTGGAAGTATTGGTATTCATTGGGATATTTCTTCTCATAAACAAAAAGAAACAGAACTTAAAATCGCTAAAGAAGAAGCTGAAAATTCCTCACAAGCAAAAAAAATATTTATGGCTAAAATGAGTCATGAATTAAGGACACCGCTGAACGCAATTATCGGAATGACTCAATTTTTAAATGACACCCCTCTAACCGAAGAACAAAAAGAAGACCTGGAGGTTATTCAAAACTCTTCTGAAAACCTGCTTAACATTGTAAATGATCTTATTGACATCGCAAAAATTGAAGCTGGGAAAACGATTTTAAATATAAAGCCTTTTTCATTAAAAAGTGCCATTATGGAAAGCTTTCATCAGCACTACTACATGGCTCGCAGAAAGAATATTGAGTTAAAATTACAATTTGATCCAGAGGTATCTGAATGGGTTAAAGGAGATGGTCAAAAAATTATTCAGATTTTAACTAACCTTCTAAGTAATGCTATAAAATTTACTGCACAAGGAGAAATCATCCTTAAACACCGATACGAAGGTGGTCTTCATGTTATAACAATTATCGATACCGGAATTGGAATCGAGGAAAATAAACAAAAAGAAATTTTCAATCCTTTTGTACAGGGAAGCACAGATACAGCCATTCAATATGGAGGAACCGGTCTGGGATTAACGATTACCAAAGAGTTTATTGAATTAATGGGAGGTACTTTGCAAGTAGAAAGTAAACTCGGAAAAGGAAGTCAATTTACAGTAAAATTACCTTTAGTTTCCGTTCAGGATAACAGACTAACCCAAAGCGAATCTCTCGATGAATCATTACCGCATGAGTCAATTTCGGATGTATTTATTTTGGTGGCAGAAGACAACGAAATGAATCAAAAATTGATTGAAAGAATTTTATCACAATGGAAATGCAAGTTTAAAATTGTAAGCAATGGAATTGAAGTTGAGAATGAGTTACAAAATTCACTTCCTGATATTATTTTAATGGATGTTCTAATGCCTCTGCAGGATGGAATCATTACAACGCAAAATATACGTAAGAATTTTTCCCGTGAAATTAAAAACATTCCGATAATCGGATTAACAGCACAAGGTTCTGAGGAAGAAAAAAATATTTGTTTGCAGTCTGGAATGAATGAAATTATCACCAAACCTTTTCAACGTGAAAAATTAAAGGAGGTAATTCTTTCGGCTTTACGATCAAAAAAAGAGTTTCTTTATATTGATTTTTCCTTTTTTAGCAAAAATGGAATTGAAGATCAAAAAAGTATTCGGGAAATGGTTCGCATTTATCTAGAAAAAACACCGCCTATGTTCGAAATAATTAATAAAGCCATTGAAGATAATGAACTTAAGATGGCTCGGCTTGAAATACATAGTTTAAAATCCAATGCTAAAATATTTGGGATTCAAAAACTATCTTTTATGTTGGATGAAATTGAACAGCAATCAAGTATTGAAAAAACAATCAAAAATGATTTTTTAAGCACGTTAAATGACCTTTACAAAAAATCATACGAAGAACTTAAATTGTACTTAAAAAACTAAAGATATGAATTGTATTATTATTGATGACGACCCTTTATTTCAGGAAGTATTATCTCAATATCTGAAGAAAGAAAATATTACGCCTATTGCAAAATTCGAACGAGCTTTTCCTGCAATAGAATTCATAAAAAAAAATACGGTTGAGCTAATTTTTCTAGATTTACAAATGCCGGAAATTACCGGGCCAGAATTTTTAAAACTGTTACATCCGAATTTACCATGTATTATTTTAACCACATCAGATCCTTCATTTGCATTAGAAGCTTTTCAATATAATGTTTCAGGATATCTGATCAAACCATTTTCTTATCCTAAATTTAAATTGGCTTTTGACAAGGTTCAAAGCAGTTTACAACTAACCGAATTAAAAGAAGAGAACGATCATCTTTTTGTAAAAAAAGGAACCGCTCATCATCGTGTTGACAAATCAGATATTATTTATTTAGAATGCAACGGTGATTATGCAAATATTATTACATCAAAGGAAAAATACATCTTACATGGATCAATGAAAGAATTGGAAAGAATATTTTCTGAACCTGAATTTATTCGTGTTCATCGCTCATTTATTGTGCGAAAAAATCATATACGTTTAATTAAAGATGAATCAATCACTATTCAGGAAAAATCAATTCCTATCGGTAAAACCTATAGGTCAGAAGTTTTTAAAAAGTTGAAAATCTGATTAACTAATTCCTCCTACTGACTCCAAATTCCGACAAAAAAGAGTCCATTCTCCGAAAATTTAAGTCCTTTGACTCCAAATTCCGACAAAAAGAGTCCATTCTCCGAAAATTTAAGTCCTTACTCCGAAATAAACAATCCAAAATCCAATTATTCTTGAAATTAGTATCGATAAAAGAAAAAGCCATTAAAACCGAACATTAAAAAGCACAGCTATTTGAAGATAAATCCAGATTGCAGATTTAAATAGAAGGATGATAATTTCCAACTATTTTAATGGATTGAACTCCGAAAAAGAAGATGCTAATGGAAAGAAAACAAACCGATTGTAAACTTTTTCCATGATTTTGATTGAAGGTATTGTGGCCCATTTGATTTTATCATTAATTAGTATCATAATTAACCTAAAACAAAACAACATGAGAAACCTTTTTATGATCTCGCTTGCGTTTCTAGGGTTTGAAGTAACTGCTCAAACAATTGAAAAAAGCCAATCCGAAACTCCAAAATTCAATTCAGATGCTGAAAAGAAAGTGTGGATAGCCAACCATGCAGAAGAATATGAACGAATGACCGGGGTAAAGGTCATAAACCTTATCCCTGAATTTAAAACTCAGGCAGAGAAAGATGCATGGATTAAGCAGTCAAATCCGAAGAAAAAAGAAGTGCTTACTAAAGAGCAAATTGAATCTTCTATTTCCACGGAAGCAACAAAAGATGCATACTTGCAAAACCAGACAAACACTATCTACATCTCTCAAGAAGAATTTAATGCCCTTCCTGAAGTTAAGAAAGTGTCGGTTCTTGCTGATAAGAATTTTATAATTATTAAATAAAACAGAGCTATGAAAAATATACTATTCATACTTATACTTATAGCATCGGTATTAACATCCTTGAATACAAATGCTCAGTGTTACACTTCAACCTACGGTTTATGGCCTTCTGCAACATTTACGCCTACCTGTAATGGAGTATTTGCAAATGTCACAACATCTGGTTATGCAAGTGAGTACTCAAATGTAAACCTTGTTGCAGGAAATACCTATGTATTCAGAAGCTCTGTAACTACAGACTACATTACAGTTGACAACAACGGAGCTGCACCACTGGTTGGTGTGGTCGGCGTTAGCACTACAAACGGTATCTCCTGGACTTGTACTACAACAGGTACTTATCGTTTTTACACGCACACAAATGCTTCATGCGGAGCTGCTACCTCGTTAAGGACAAGATCGATGCGTTGCTCTGCAGCTTCTGCTGGTTCATCTAACTGTACCAATACAACTGCTTTTGGTTCTGCTACTATAAATGCAAATGGAACTTCCGTTTCAATAAGCACCTGTAGTTATGCTGGTGAGTACTCTACCATTTCTGGTGCAGTAAGCGGACAATCACTCAGATTTACCTCAAGTGCTGCAGGTGACCATATCACAGTAAGAAGCGGCAGCTCTACTGGTGCTGTTGTTGCTCAGGGTACAACTCCACTTACATTTACCAATACTTTTACGGGTACATTATATGTACATTGGAACACTGCAAATTCATGCGGTTCTCAATCTATTTGCCGTTCAACAACTGTTCAGTGTATGAGTTGCACTGCTCCTCCTGCAGTTTCAAATGACATTTGTATTGGTGCAACATCAATTAATTGTGGCTCTACCACATCTGTGAACACAACAAATGCTGCCACAGATGCTATTGGAGGCACTACTTGCGGTACCTTTATTACTACACCTGCTGTTTGGTACAAGGTTACTGGTAACGGCCAAGACATGACCGTGTCTACTGTAGGTCTTACTTCTACCGACACTAAAATCATGGTTTTTAGTGGTTCTTGTCCTGCTCTAACTTGCGTAGGTGGTAGCGATGACTTCTCTGGTTTACAGTCTCAGGTTAGCTGGTCTTCTGTAAATGGTACTAGTTACTTTATTTTGGCTGCTACTTATTCTGGCACAGGTTCATTCCCTATGTCACTTACTTGCGTTGCTCCTCCACCGCCATACAACCCTTGTAATACTGTAACAAATATCGCGAGCTGTGGTGTTAGTTCAAACATCAATATCGGATCAGGTAATGGTTTGTGGAGTTCTTTTGGCGGTCCGTTCACAACTCCTGGTAAAGAGCAAATCTTTACTTTTACTCCAACTGTAACTGCTTCATATCCTATCACTGTTGCCAATAACGGAAGCGGTTGGATTGACTTATTTGTAAAAACTACTGCTTCAGGCTGTAACAATTCAAGCTGGACATATATCGATGATATCAGCGGAACTGTAACAAATAACGTAACACTTACTGCTGGTGTAACTTACTACTTCCTCTTAGACGATGAAGATAGCAATGGTAGCACGGGTTCTATCTCTCTTGGTTGCCCTTGTATCGGATCATCTAATGATGGCACTTATAC
>CAMBFX010000114.1 GCA_945865695.1 Chryseobacterium gleum
ACATTCATTTCTTTTGTCCATAGATCTATTCTCAATGCGCTTTGATCTTTTCCATCCCAAACGGCAAGCATCATGGATTTACATTCTTCATTATCCATTCCAGCTTCCTTAGCTGACCAATGCATTTTTTGTGGAATATTATTTTCGTCTAATGTGACGTTGATTTTAATTTCAGAAGTAATTGTACTCATTTATTTGGGAGGATTATATGATTTTAATATTTTCCAGGCATTTTTTTCTTTGATAAGATCAGGTAATTTCAAATCCGGATGTTCTTCCATATAGGCTCGCACTATTTTCCAACCTAACCACACACCTACTCTAGGAGGAGATTCACGAGGTAAACCACCCATCGTAAAAGGTCCATCATTGATAAAATCGTTCATTTTTTCGCGAGAAGTAGAGTGTAAAAGATCTTTATCTACGATAAATTGCCAAATACGTGCTTCACTTTGCTCGCACCATTGTAATTGAGAAGAAGTGTATCGAATTTTAATATGATCATCTAAGGTTGGAAAAATGGCATCCAATGCATACATGATTTTACCTTGAAAAATGATATGAGAAAGAAAATCTCTTTCTGTTGGAGGTTTCATCATGGTTAACTCAAACCAACCTCGCATCACATCCACCGATATATATTCGGGAATCATCATGTCTTTTTCGTATTGAAAAATTCCTTTTTCATCACTTGGAATTCGTTTTATTACTCTATTATCAGGACCTAAATATCTTTCCAATCCAATAGCAATAACCTCATCAGTAAAAGAAACGGAGTTTTTAAAAAGCGAATTAATGGAAACAATTTTAGGAACTTTCACCTTTGGGTAGTAATATTTAACATGTTTGAAGGCTTCTTCCAACTCCGTTTCAAGCCATGAAATATCACTAAATTCTTTTTCAATATCCTGGTGAATCATTTTAATGGTTGGGTCCTCCAACATTTTGCTCATGGCTATTGGGGTAATGGAGTCCTTTACTGGCCCTACTTGCAACATAATATTGAGATAAATTTCATAAAAATCGCCATATTCTTTATGCCATTTTTTATTTAATTCCTTGATTTTTTCGGGCTTAGCATTGGCTAATTGAAGGTCCATTCGAAATATGGAGATTTCACATTCAATATCCGAAACATCCACATCAAGCGGATTATTATTGCAATTCCCTAAAAAGAGTGCAAAAAATATCAACAGAAAGGCATTTTTAAATCGATGAAAATCAGGCATTGTAAAAAAAGTATTATACTTGCACAAAGAAAACAAAATTAACCAAGTGTTGAACAGTTAATCAGCTAAGTTTTTTAACGCTGGAATTGTTCATCCGATACAAAAAAACTAATTAAAAATGAAAAAGTTCGCTTTATTATTCATCGCAGTATTAGGACTGCAAATTGCCAACGCACAAGACGAAGGAAAAAGTTTCCGTTTTGGATTACGTTTGGATCCTTCTGTAAACTGGTTTAAAGTTGATAATGAAAAAAAATTCGAAAGTGATGGAGCATCTGTTGGTTTTGGTTGGGGATTACATACTGAAATTAAATTAAGTGAAAGCGCTTCTTGGACAAATGGTATCGGTTTGTTTTACGATAAAGGGAAAGTTAATTATGGCCTTACTTCTACAACTGGTGATTCTGTTTATTATTTACTAAATGGAGATGATGAATTAGTAGAATTTCCTACTGATTCCACGGGTGGCGCTATAACAGCTGGATCTAATATTTATAAATTAGGAACAAGATCTTATACTGTAAACTATGCACATCTACAAACTTGTATTAAAATGAAAACAAAGGAAATTGGAATGATTACTTATTTCGGTCAATTTGGTTTGAATTTAGGAATTAAAACAAAAGCAAGAGCAAACGATGAAAATGCAATTCTAGGAACCACGGGTAGCTGGACGGCTTCTACTGTTGAAAAAATTGACATTACAAAAGATGCTGCTTTTATGAAATTAGGTATCAATATTGGGTTTGGTATGGAGTTCAATATTTCAGGAACTACTTCAGCATTTACTTGCATTTCTTATAATCATGGGTTTACTAATGTAGTTTCTAAAAAATCGGATTTCTTAAAAACCACAAATGATTTAGACCGTAGTAAACTTATCGATATCGAACAAAAATTCTCTGCAAGAAATATTGCATTAACCATCGGTATTTTATTCTAAAAAACATTTTCACTTCAATTATCCCGTTACACTAAAATGTAGCGGGATTTTTTTTCTAACCCAAATTAAAAGTGAACGAAGAAAAAGTCATAGCGCATATTGTTAAATGGTTAAAGGATTATTCAGATAATTCTAAAACTAACGGCTTTATTATTGGTATTTCTGGTGGAATAGATTCTGCTGTAACTTCTATTCTTTGTGCAATGACAAATAAAAAAGTTATCTGTTTAAACATGCCCATTCATCAAAACAAAGATGAATATTCTAGAGGAAAAGAACATACGGAATATTTAAAAAAGAATTTTCGGAATGTGAGTGATGTGGAAGTGAATTTAACTGAATCATTTGAAACACTAAAAAAATCACTTCCCGAAAAAACTTCAGGAGATTGGTTATCGATGGCCAATACAAGAGCGAGATTAAGAATGACCACACTATATGCTGTTGCACAATCTAACGGATTATTAGTGGCAGGAACAGGAAATAAAGTAGAAGATTTTGGTGTTGGATTTTTTACTAAATATGGAGATGGAGGAGTTGATTTAAGTCCGATAGCCGATTTGTATAAAACAAAAGTTTATGCTTTGGCAAAAAAATTAAATGTAGTTTCTTCTATTCAAAATGCTAAACCAACCGATGGACTTTGGGAAGATGGGCGTAGTGATGAGGATCAGATTGGGGCAACATATCCGGAGTTGGAATGGGCGATGAATCTTTTAGAGGAATTAAAAATGAAAAATGAAAAATTAAAAATGGAAGAATTAGAGAGTCGTAAGCGTGAAGTGATGAATATTTACTTAAGATTTAATTCTGCGAATAAACATAAAATGAATTCTATTCCGGTTTGTAAGATACCGAGGGAGTTTTTTGGGGAATAGTTTAGTTAGATATTTTGTTAAGTTAGTTGGGATAGTTTAGTTAGTTAGGTTAGTTAGGTTAGTTGGGATAGTTAGGTTAGTTAGGTTAGTTAGGTTAGTTAGGTTAGTTAGGTTAGAATTAGACTCTGAAACAAGTTCAGAGTGACGTTTCCCTTAAAATCCATGTATTTCATTCGCTAATTGGCTAATTGGCTAATTCACTAATTAATCTTCCGGTGCTAATTCCACTTTCAATCCATCTATTTCATTGGTCAATTTTATTTGACAACCCAAACGAGAATTTGATTTTACATGAAATGCTTGGTCTAGCATGCCGAGTTCGTCATCACTTTGCTCAGGCAAAAATGTATCTGATAAAAGATAACATTGGCAGGATGCACACAATGCCATTCCTCCACAAGTTCCTTCTACGGGTAGTTCGTAGGATTTACAAAGTTCCATTAAGCTCATGCCCATATCAGTGGGTGCATCGAGAATGTGTTCTACTCCTACTCGATCGATGATGGTTATTTTTATTGTGTTATTCATTTCCACAAAAATAATTTATTTTAAGAAATTATAGAGATTTATTCGCTTCGCTCATAGTTTTTGCCGCTGATTGCGCTGATTTTCGCTGATTAAGGAGTGATATTATTTGTTGATGAATAAGAAAAATTAACGAATTAGTAGAACTTATTCGCTTCGCTGATTCTTTGCCGCTGATTGCGCTGATTTTCGCTGATTAAGGAGAGATATTATTTGTTAATGAATAAAAAAAATTAACGAATTAGTAGAACTTATTCGCTTCGCTAATTCTTTGCCGCTGATTGCGCTGATTTTCGCTGATTTGGATGCATGAATTAAAAGTAAATTACTTTGAAAGAACAACTCTTTTAAATTTTAATGATTTTTCGCCAAAATTCACAATTAAACCGACTTTGCATTTTGAAACGGCCAGATAATTTATAATTTGATCATAATGATCTTCTACTAATCCATTCTGAGCCTTAATTTCAAGAACAATGTCTTTTAAAACAACAAAATCAGCCACATAAAAATGTTTCAATTTACGGCCTCTAAATAAAATCTCATATTTCTTCTCTCTTTCATAGTCAATTTTCAAATCATCAAATACAATTTCCAAAGCATCTTTATAAACTGCCTCCAAAAATCCTCGCCCTAAATCTTTATGAACTTCCATACAAGCTCCAATAATTTCATATGTTTCATCTTGAAAAGGATAATCTTCCTTTGTTTTATACTCCGCTGGAGGTTCATTGACCGTCATCCAATCAGTTTCATTATATTCATTCATAATTAATCTAATTTTTTTCACAATCATAGAAATCAAATTACCGAAGTAAAAAATCTGATTTAATTTCTTATTTTATTGTATTTATTCCCTTCGGTCATGAAAAAGTTCATCTGCGAAAATCTGCGTAATCAGCGGCAAAATAAATATTACCGAAGGTAATCCTTGCTAAAACCCTTGCACTCCATTCACCGTTGTATATTTCAACACTAAATTTTTATGAGGATAAATTCGTTTAAAAGCAGATTGCACCATTAATGTAGCTTCGTGAAATCCACAAAGAATTAATTTTAATTTTCCTGGATATACATTCACATCACCGATGGCATAAATTCCTGGAATATTTGTGCTGTAATCGAATGTATTTACTTTGATGGCGTTCTTCTCTATTTCCAATCCCCAGTTCGCGATAGGGCCTAATTTAGGGGTTAAACCAAACAAGGGAATGAAATGATCGGTATTCTTAATTACATCTCCATCTGTTTTTGTATTAATCGTAACAGCATTCAATTTCGAATCACCACTCAGTCCAATCACTTCTGCATCCAGTAATAAATTCAATTTTCCTTCGGTAGCTAAATCCATCACTCGTTGCACAGATTCTAAATGTCCACGAAAAGATTGTGAGCGATGCACTAATGTAACTGATGCAGCAATTTTTTTATCAATGAGAAAAATAGTCCAGTCAAGTGCGGAATCTCCACCACCTGATATAACTACATTTTTTCCTCTATAAAATTCTGGATCTTTAATGATGTATTCAATTCCTTTGTCTTCGAAATTCGCTAAATTTGGAATGGGTGGTTTTCTTGGTTCAAATACGCCTAAACCTCCAGCAATAGCTACATTCGGTGCGATATGTTTTGTTCCTTTATTAGTGGTAACCATAAATTTTCCATCATCGGTTTTCTCAATGGTCTCGGCAGTTTCCCCTAAGGTAAAACCTGGTTTAAATGGTTTCGCTTGCTCCATTAAATTATCGACCAGTTCTCCCGCTAAAATAGTTGGAAAACCAGGAATATCATAGATAGGTTTTTTCGGATAAATCTCAGAACATTGGCCGCCCGCTTGTGGTAACGAGTCAATCAAATGACATTTCAATTTCAATAATCCCGCTTCAAATACGGTGAATAATCCGCAGGGTCCAGCCCCAACAATAATGATGTCGGTTTCTATAGGTTGATTTTCCATGGTGCAAAATTACATTTTATTATGTTTTCCCTACTTAATTTAAATTCATTAATTAATCACTTGAAATTGTGGATATATACAGAAGTACAAACCTCGTTCTAACACTTTTCATATCAAAAAATTCACCCCATTTGATTTCGGCCTTATTTTAATCTCCACTTTTCAATCTCGCTTAAAATAAAAAACCGCCAACTTTTTTGGTTGACGGTTCTAATAAATATCAGTTCACTTTTAACCTAGGAGAGGCAGAAAAGCATACAGCAATTGTTGTTTGATTTTTGAATCATGGGGCGAAAACAGAAAGAAAATTCAAAATTTTAAATTCAAGATTCAAGATTCAAAATTTTAAATTCAAGATTAAAAGTAAAATCTAGGAAGTTTAACGAATAATTATTTGCTCATTCTTCGATTAGATTTTAGCATTTCGATAATTTCTTTTTGTGATTGAACTAAGTCTTTAAGTATTTTAATTTCTTCCTTTAGTAAATCAATCTCATCAAAAACGGTGGTGTTACTTTGCTTGTAATTTTTATAGGTGTTTTTAGGCTCGTTTACGAAACCATCTAAATCATTTTCAGAAATTTTCAATGATTTACATATTGTATCCAACGTTTTTGCATTTACTTGGCCAGTTTGTTCAATATGTGAAATGAGCGGACGAGTTCGATTGATAAAATCTGCTAATTCCTGCTGAGAAATTCCTTTTGCAATTCTTACCATCTTTATTTTCAAACCTATATGCATAAAGTCAAAGTTGAGAAAATGATAATTTACTTATTGTTCTTTTTATTATTAATTTGATAATTTATGGTAAATTTGATTCAAATAAATAAAAAACCACTTATGAAAAAATTAAACATTTTAATGGTTGTAGTCATAATCCTAAGTTTAGGAGCATGTAAAAAAGACAAATACCAAGAAGTTGGAGACTATCCAGAGATGGATTCACAAACTGCTACGATAGCAAGCTGGACTTACAACGCTCCAAGTTACTATGGAGACATATCAAATAGTGCCATCACTCAAGATGTATTGGATAATGGGGCTGTATTAGTTTATCTTAATAACTCCGTTAATAGTTGGGATCAATTACCGTTGACAATTTATACTTCCTCTTCCTTTTCTTCGACTCTACAAGTTTCGAATTCATTAGGAAATGTTAGAATTTTTTGGACAGATTCAGACTTAACCCAGCCAAGTACTCCGCCTTCATTGACGTTTAAAGTAGTTGTTTTGACACCAAAAATGTTATCTGAAAATCCAGACTTGGATTTAAATAATTATGAAGAAGTTAAATCCTTAATAAATAAATCTAATTAATATGAAATCAATAATTCAAAAATTAACTGTCGTGTTAATAATTTCCAGCCTTCTTAGTTCATGTATGATGACGAAAACTCAAGTTGGAGAATTCAGAGAACAAGAAGGTAAAGAATATACTTACGCAAAAGCAAAGCAAATCTGGCTATTTTGGGGAATCGTTCCTCTCGGTAGAACGGACGTATCAACCCCTGCTGATGGGAACTGTGAAGTAGTAACTAAAAGAAACTTTGGTGATATGCTAATTACGTTCATAACCGGTGGAATTGTTACAACAGTTACTATTAAAGTAAATGCAAAGAAAAAAGAAACAAATTAAAATTAAAAAGAAATGAAAAATCTATTGCTTTCCATTGGGCTTATGATAATCATGAGCCCAATTTTTTCACAAACAAAAATTGAATTTTACAACAATACAGATAAAGACATTTGGGCATGTTATGCTTATTATGACAATCCAAATAATTGCTGGACTTCAGTAGGATGGTATGTAGTGGAACCATACAGTACTAGAACCATTGATTTTGGATCTTATATTGGTTACATATACATTAGAGGAAGGCAAGGTTTATTAACAGAATGGGGGTCAGGAGACGCTTATTTTTGCGTAGATGCAGATGAGGCTTTCAATATTCGATTTGCAGACACTAAAAACTGTTGGAGTAAAAAAGCTTTTTCAAAACTTTATTTAAAAAAAGGAATCAATAAATGGACATTCAACTAGGTAATATACAAAAATAATTTTTCTAAATAATATGAAAGCACTTAGAATCATACTACTTATTGTCGCTATTATTGTAATTGGACTTTTTGCCTATGACCTTTATATGCGAAATTCTGGTATTGAGAACAGAATTGAGTATGAACTACAAAAACACGAATTAAAAAGTTCCGTTAATGGTGGCAAGTCAGATTCGAAATATGATCAACCATGCTCAAAAATGTAAAAAAAATGAGATTTTTGATTAATGATATTTCTTTTTTTTAAAATCTCATTTTACATTTAAATAAATAATAAATATCAGTTGTATTGAAAAGAAATTAAAACTATTTTAAAATGAAAAATTTAATACTACTAATAATACTTTCAAGAGTATTAATTGATACAATACCAACGGCTACAAGTCAAACTCAAAATAAAAAATCAGCCCTGTTTCCGCTAGAATCGCCAATTGATTTGTCAACAAATAAAATATCAAAATCAACTAATTTATCATACCCTTCAAATAATTTATTGACTGGAAAGTATAAAAATGCAAATGGTGACATTTTAATTATTCAAGGCGAGTATTGGGATGAAGAAATTACTTTTTCGCTAAAGGGAAAAAAAACTAGTCAATGTCTTGAGAGTTCAATTGAAAGCATCGGTAGTATCTTTCGCGTTAATCTTAAAGGACTAGATGAAAATTATGATGGAGTTGAATATTGGTATGAATTTATTGAAGAAGATGGATGCTATTTATCAATTACTCCAAACAAAAAAGAAAATACAGTTGAAGTATCAGAAAGAAATTGTAATAATTATCATAGCGCCAATTGTAAGTCTTGGGATGGTGTGTATGAAAAAGTAATTATGCCATTTAATAATACTGAAGTCAATTCAGTGTGCCTAGGAAAGTGGAGAGGTGAAATTGAAAATAATATGATTGAATTATCAATTGACAAATTTGAGAACAGATCATTATACGGTAAATTGAAAATTGATGATAAAACCTTTAACATTTCTGGAGATTTGAAAGATTCTAATTATGATCAACCATGTTCAAAATCCTTTGAAATTAAATTATTCGAAGACGGAAATACTGAATTGCCGATAGAAGTAAAATTTGTTGGATTTCAAGATGCGCAAGAAATAAACGGTCGACTCGTTTGCAAAGGAATTCCAAAAGGAGCGGAAGCCTTCATGACCATAAATTCTCCTGATAATTACTCTGACCCAAAAATAATTTATTTTTTAAAAATCGATTGAGCAATCGGCAAATTTTTCATTCAATAATTATTTTAAAATCAATTTGAGGTTTCGCTCCTATGGAGCTTTTAAAAAGACAAAAGTTACTTCTACACACTTTTGGTGTGTTATTATTTACTATTTGTTCTTTTTATTGTTAATTTGATAATTTTTAGTAAATTTGACTAAACTAAAATTTAAAAACTATGAAAATAAAGAATTTACTATTTGTGTTAATCATGATAGCTATCGGATTTACAGGTTGTAGAAAAGAAGGTTGTACAGATCCTGATGCAATTAATCAATGTGAGGATTGCAAAAAAAGTGATGGTAGCTGTTTATTTGAAGGGCGTTACGTCTTTTGGAAAAACCAATCAACAGCAAATTTCTTAACTGGTGATGGGGCTGTTACCTTATATTATTATGTAGATAATCAATTAGTCGGAAGCGAAGGTGCGGGAGTGTATTGGACTGGGACACCTGATTGTGGTCAAAATGGAAGTATTAGTGTGACCAAAGAATTAGGAACTTCAAAAAGCAAATCCTTCTTCTATGAAGTCAAAGATCAAACTGGATTTGTGTACTATTCTGGAAATATAGAATTCAAGGCGAATACTTGTATAGGACTTCAATTAAATTAAAAAGTTCCGTTAATGGTGGCCAGTCAGATTCTGAAAAAGAACATAGAAAAGAACAGCTAAATTACGAAGAGAAAGCAGGCGAGAAAAAATTATTGATACTTTAAATTAATTTAAATGGCTACTACTTCAGTAGCCATTTTCATTTTATAATTTTCGCAAATATTTCTTTACAAAATCATTGATTCCGCATACTCTGGTAGCGTCATTATGCAAATAATTTTTGCTCTCTGGAGTGATCACAAAATTATTTTTTGTTTTCATATCTACAATTACTTCATGAAATCCTCTAGAGATGACAGGTGTATTTGATAATTTTATTTCCATACAACTCACAGGTCGATTTCCTTTTACTAATACTAAATCGGCTTCGGCACCATTATGCGTCCGATAATAATACATTGAAATATTTTTTGGTTTCAATTGACGAATTTGTTCAATTACAAAACCTTCCCAAGAAGCACCAACCGCAATATGGTTTTCTAATTCATCGGGAGTGGAAATTCCATTCAAATAATGCAAAATACCTGTATCTCTAAAATAAAGTTTAGGCGCTTTCACAATTCGTTTAGAAATATTAATAAACCAAGGTTCCAAGCGAGATACAAGAAATGTTCCTTCCAAAAAATCAATATATTTAACAACTGTAGGGCGACTTATTCCGAGCGAACGAGAGATCATATCGTAATTCAAAATATTTCCGTTGATGCCGGATAACATGGCCCAAAGTTTTCCCACGATTGAAGGAGAGAGTGATTCATTCGCGAGAAAATTAACATCCCGTTCCACAAAATTTTTATAATAATTTTCGCACCATCTAAACCAATTAATATTGCTTTTAGTTAATAAAGCTTCTGGAAATCCCCCTCTAAACCATAATTTTTTAAATGAAATTTTCTTTTTGTCAGTTTCACTCATATTGAGGCAACCTAATTCCATTTGTCCAATTCTTCCAGCAAGGGATTCGGAGATTCGTTTTACCAAATGCGGAGATACAGATCCTAACAAGATAAACCTACCTGGCTTTCGATAATCATCAATCAATGGACGAAGAGCTGTAAATAATTCGGGCATAGTTTGAGCTTCATCAATAACAATACATTTCAATTTATCACGAACCAAAACTGATTCTATATCCGCTAGACGATTTCTATCCGAAGGTTTTTCTAAATCATAATAAACTGCTTTTGCTCCTGCTTTCTTTGCTATTTCTTTAGCAAGAGTAGTTTTGCCCACTTGTCTGGCTCCGACTATTGCTACTGCGGGAAATTGCTTGAGCATTGAATGTAATTCTTTAGTCTGTGCTCTTGTAATATTAATCATAACCATGAAATTAGAAATCTAAGTTACGATTTTCACTTTTTATTTCAAAACATTTTATATCCTAAAATTAAAACTAATTTTAAGTATTAAACTTATATAGTTAATTTTCAATCCAAATATAGCCTGATAACTTACATCTATATCCATGATAATCGAAAATTAATTTACGATTTTCATGGATATTAAAAAAGATAAATGTATTTTATTTCGATTCAGTGCCTTTGAAAATAACTTCGAAATAAGTTCCTGTGCGACCTGGTAATTTGACTTCTCCATTTAATGTTTTCCACAAACACAATGCGGATGCGAAAAAGATTCCGTTTCTGAGTTTAGAATAAACGACTGCGAAGCATTGGGCATTTCCCAATAAAATTTATTTCTCTTCGGTTTATCCTTGCCATATTCTTCCATCGTTTCGGCAATGAATAATTTTCCATTGATCATTGTATATAGAATCTCCTCTGAATTCTTAATATCCTC
>CAMBFX010000115.1 GCA_945865695.1 Chryseobacterium gleum
GAAATTTTAGGCGCACACATGATTGGAACAAACGTAACCGAAATGATTGCAGAAATCGTTGCACTGCGCAAGCTAGAATCTACCGGACATGAAATTATTAAAACGGTTCATCCACATCCAACCATGAGTGAAGCAGTGATGGAAGCGGCTGCAGCTGCTTATGGTGAAGTAATTCATTTATGATTTTAATATTGGAGATTTAATGATTTGAAGAGCATGTCATCCTGATTAACCAGCGTCGTCGACAAGCGTATCAAAGAATGATGAAATAAATATAATAGCCTCGGGAAACTGGGGCTTTTTTATACCCATAATTTCTTTAATCGAATAACTAGTTCATTTAGTTCAGCGAATTGTTTTGCTCCAATAAATAATCTTTTTCTATCATTCAACTCCTATTGCAACCTAAATTCGGATATAAACCTTATCGATATCATTCCAAAAATAAAATTTGTATTTAAAGTGAATTGGGAAAAACGAACAAAAATTCCATCCGCTTTTATTTCTGTTTGTAGTTTGAAAACAATGAATAATCCAGACACTATCAAAATGAAAATTGCAATAAGAATCAATTCTAAATTTGAAGCAGATTTATTTCTAAACTGAATTCCGAATATTAAAAGTGATAAAAGGGAAACATTTTGCTTAGTTTAATTTTTATTGTTGGTGATTTAATATTTTTTTATCTTCATGAAAACATATTTATGGAAATTATTCGTCCCTATGTGCTTTCTAGCCGCCCACTTTATAATCAATCTGGTAAAATTCTCTATCAAACTAGTGAAATAGAAGGACAAAAAGAACCCGATAATGCTTTAGATTTTTTCAATATTGGAAGATATGAAATTTCTAAACCAGAAGAAAAACAGGATAGAAATGAATTCAAAGCGGATTTTCCTGCCTTTTTTACCCATGATGATTATGAAGAAGCCATCCATTTTCGTGACTATTCTTCGGGAAATTATAAACCGGGTAAAGATACCACATCCATGTTTGACGAGATTTTTACGAATCTAAAAAAAACGGATAAAATACTTTATATCTATTTACATGGCTTCGGAAATAATGCCAATAAGGAAAAAGAAAAACAAGTGATTCCGATGATTCATTCTTACTTTCCTCATTCTGGAAATTATCATTCTCCAGTGGGTGATATGATATTTTTGACTTGGCCTTCGCAAGGATTTACCGAGTACAAATACGGAGAAAGAGACGATGTTTCTAAAATGGCGAATATGACAACTGTTTTTATTTTAAAACTTTATCATTTTGTGAAAAATAAATCTAATTCACTTTTTGCCGATTGGGAACCCAAAATTGTATTTCATTCTCAATCGATGGGAAGTAAAATTTTATTGCAAACAGCACAACGTATCCTTTTTTTGGAAGGAGCGAATATGATTAAAAAGGGATTATTAAATAATTTCTTTTATCGAATTGTGATGACTGGCGCAGATATTGATACTGATGCATTAAATGAAACTCCCAATGATAACAATGAAGAATTGCATCGATTTGCCAAAAGAGTGATTCTATTTAGTAATAAAAAAGATGTTGCACTATGGATTTCGAGATTCATCTTTTTATCTGGAAAAAGATTAGGAAGACATTTGGATGAAGAAGGCATGAAAGCATTGCCAAAAAATGTGGATATCATCGAACTAACAGGAAAAAAATCAGATCCCGTGGGGCATAATTATTTTACTGAGGAAACTGCAGTGATAACTGGCTTACAAAAAGTTCTATCTGAATTTTATTTCGATGGAGTCGCATTAGAAAATCGTGGAAGAAAAATTCATATTGATTTGAATGATGCAACAATCAAAGGTGAATGGATGCAGATGGCTTGAAAAATGAGAATTTTTCAAGGACCCCTCCGCCTTCGGCACCTCCCCTTATCAAGGGGAGGAGTTGGATATCTTCGAAACAAAATTTTACAATATTTACAAAACTCATTCCATTAAATAATGGATTTTTAAGCAATCTTGTATTTACTCCTCCCATTGATAAGGGGAGGAGTTGGATATCTTCGAAACAAAATTTTACAATATTTACAAAACTCATTCCATTAAATACAGAATTTTTAAGCATCCTTGTATTTACACCTGCCCTTGATAAGGGGAAGAGTTAGATATCTCCGAAACAAAATTTTACAATATTTACAAAACTCATTCCATTAAATAATGGATTTTTAAGCAATCTTGTATTTACTCCTCCCATTGATAAGGGGAGCCAGCCTATCGGCAGACAGGGTGGCGAGTTTTCGAGACGGAGGGGTCCGAATTGAAGTGACTCGAAACATAATTAAGAAATAATGACGATGCTTTTCTAAATTAACTACTCCCTACAAAAAACTCGTAGTCGCATAACGAATCACTGTTACGGTTAATCCTAAATAATTATTATAATAAGGCGTAGAACCTGCAAAACCTTCTTGCGAACCGAATGAATTAAATGCTTTTCGCCAAACAAAATGCCATTGTACATCCCAAGCCATTCTGCGATGTGTTCCACCACTCTTAGAAACGTTGAAACCAAAAGCAGTTTGTAAAGCCAATTCGTGATTAGAAAGAAAATTTATCGATGATTTACTTTTAAGATTATAGGAAAACTCAGGACCTATTCTAAAATTTGTATTCAAATAAGTACATTCTTTTTTCTTTGATTTTCCCAATGGAATAGAAACAAAAGGAATTTGCAGTAAAACTGGAATTTGAATAGAAGGTGTTTTTACTTCGGCTGTATAAATGTTTCCTAAACTATCTTTACTTACTTCCGCATTATTCATTCGGTAATTAAAAATGATTCCCGTATAAATTAAATCACCAAATGTTCGCATATAACCAATGCGAAAAGCAGAACCTGTTTGTCCAGGTAAAAATCCTTTTTTAGAAATATGGGTAGAAGTATAATCATACCCCGCTTGAATTCCCATGTTTCTTCCAGACCTTTGATAAAGTTGGGCGTTTGATACTATTATCAACGAAATGAAAATTGAAAATAAAATTATCTTTTTATACATGACTTAATTATTTAATGCATCAATATTTCGTGTCTTGAATCTGTCACCCTGAGTAGCGAGTCTTCGAATCGTATCGAAGGATAATTTAGTTCATCTTATTTAAACATTAAACTTTTTAACTTTAAACAAAATATTTTTTAACTCGACATTGGACGATATCCCAAGCAATCAACCAATAAATTCAACTCCGTTACTTTATCCAATTCACCACTCTTTTCATAGGAATAAACCAAATTGGCAATTAATCTTTTGATGATGGTAAAATTATCACAAGCAACAAAATAAGATTCTTGTGGTTCTACATTGATTTGTTTGAGAAACATTTCAATTTCTTTTCCATTAAAAATCGTTCCGCGACTAAAAGCATTAATATAAAACATCACTTCTTTACCATATTGAGACATATTGAATTTCTTCATGATATTGCTTTCATCCTGATAACATAGCACAAAATGATTGGGTAGATTCACTCCGAAAACAGGAATATCTAACATTTCACAAACCAAAATATAGACAATTGAAAGTGAAAGTGGATTTCCATTTCCGGTTTCTAATACCAGATGTAAATAAGAATTAGCTGCCGAATGATAATTTTTTTTATTGGCATGAAAACCGTGAATATCAAAAAGTATTTGATTCACCACTCTAATTTCTTCGAAAGAAGTGAGGTTTTCATTTAACTCTAACCAAATATCTTGCTTAAGTTGACCTAGCTTTTTATAAATTTTTTCTACATCTAAATCGGGATACTGGTATTTATTAATTAGGATTACTCCTTCTAATAAATTATTTCCTCCATTTTCACTCCAACGTTCCAATCCTACTCTAACGCTATCAAATTGAATTTGGTGAATAATGTTTTCAATGCGATGTTGAAAGGTTAATCCGTAATTATTATGCTCCCAAAAATCTTCAAGAATGGGAATTACTTCTTCACCATAAGATAATAATTTCGCGCGTATCTGCCGATATACTTTTTCATCGGGGTCATCGATGAGGCTAATCATAGCTTGTATTTCGCCTTTTGGCAGCATAATTAATATACGTTGATGGTGAAAACTGGTTGTTGCAAATTTGGACCAAATAACCCTTTTAAAATCGAGGATGAAGTGTACTTAATAACAAAAGAGGTGTTGATGACCCCTCCGCCTCGAATATAAAATGTAAAATTATCTAGGACCCCGCCGCCTCGAAGATAGAATGTAAAATTATCTAGAACCCCTCCGCCTCGAAGATAGAATGTAAAATTATCTAGGACCCCGCCGCCTCGAAGATAGAATGTAAAATTATCTAGGACCCCGCCGCCTCGAAGACTCGGCACCTCCCCTTATCAAGGGGAGGAGTAAAGACAGGCGTGCTTAAAAATACAAAACCTAATTAATGACGTTTTGTAAATATTATTAAGTATAATTTCGGAGATATCTTTTCTTCCCCTGTCCTAGGGGAAGTACCGCGCATCGCCTTTGCGAAGCGCTTTGACGGAGCGAGGAATGCGGGGAAGGGGTCTGAATTAAAAACCATTCCTTTTTAACTCATTTACACATTAACTCATTTTCAAATTAAATCATTGACACATTCTCTCCAATGTAACTTCAATCAACTTCTCTACTGCTTTATGATAATCTTTACTATACTGCTTCGCATAACGATTGGCAATAATAGCACAAACGGTTGCCGATTTATGCCCTAACATTCCGCATAAACCATAAAGTGCCGAAGTTTCCATTTCATAATTCGTGCAACGTAAATCTCCTGATTTAAATTGGCGTAATCTTTCATTCATATCAGGAACGGCAACTGGCAAACGTAAAACTCTTCCTTGCGGACCATAAAATCCATTGGCAGTGATGGTAATTCCTTTGCGAAGATCATGCCCGATTTTATGAATCAAAGAAGCATCTCCCTTGACTAAATAAGGCGGATTGATACTCGAAGGCCAATTCATGTGTTGAACAAATTCATTTTGTATTTTCAATTCATCAGCATCAAATTTTGCATCATAAAAACCCATCACACCATCAAATCCCATCGCATATTCACTTACCATAAATGAATCTACAGCAATATCTTCTTGTAAAGCTCCTGAAGTTCCAAGACGAACAATATTAAGAGAAGTATGCTTTTCATTAATAGTTCTTTTTTCTAAATCAATATTTACTAAAGCATCGAGTTCGTTAATTACGATATCGATATTGTCGGTTCCAATTCCGGTGGAGAGTACGGTTATTCTTTTTCCATTGAAGATTCCAGTATGTGTAATGAACTCTCTGTTCTCAGTTTTCGATTCTATCGAGGAGAATTTAGAAGAAACTTCCTTCACTCTTCCTGGATCACCTACCACTAAAATATCGTGAGCAATTTGTGATGGATGTAATCCCAAATGATAAATGCAACCTTTATCGGTTACAATTAATTCGGAAGGTTCAATGGGAATTGTTGTGGATGGATTAGTATTATTTTTCATAAATTTTTAAATCAAAATTCAACATTAAAACAATTGGTAATTTGCGAAGGAATAATAACCGACTTAGCAATAGAAAAAACAACGGTTAGTAAATGAAAATTTGCTTCAGGCAACACTCCCGATGGTTCGCGAACCCACATGGCTAAAGAAATTTCATCTCCATTGGTATTTACAGTGGGTGGCATAAAAGTATATTTCTCTTGTTTTTTAAAATCTTCGTCTTCATTCTTCAATGGAATCGACCAAGCCCAGCATACATTTTTTACCCAATTTAAAGCAATAACTTCTCGTTTTATTTTATGCTTCCAACCGTTTTCATTTAAAATAGCTGGATAACCAGTATCATTATTCATTTACCTTTTCTTTAAACTAAATTTTATTTAATCACCGGCACAAATGTTTCATCACTGCAATTAGCCATATCGTATTGGTAATTTTCGGGATAAGGCGCTTCAATCAACGAACCTTTTAAAACATACGGATAAGCTTCGGCATAGGTTTTAATTTCACCAGCGTTCACCCTTCGATAAATCAAATGACGATGCAATTTAGAAGGATCAGAAATTCCGGCTGCTGCCATTAATTCTACTGCACTTTTCACGGTTTCACCATGAAAATTCTTCACCCGAAATTTTTTATCTTCTACCACCAAACCTTTTTGAAGACTTGCGTTTTGTGTAGCCACACCCGTTGGACATTTATTGGTATTACATTCTAATGCTTGAATGCAACCCAAAGCCAACATCATTGCTCTTGCACAACTACACATATCGGCACCTAAAGAAAGATTTTTTACCAAATCAAAACCGGTAGCCACTTTTCCCGAAGCAATGATTTTTACATGCCTGCGAATAGAAAAACCATTTAAGGCATCATCCACAAAAGCCAACGCTTCACGCAAGGGCATTCCCACCGAATTAGAAAACTCCAATGGAGCTGCACCCGTTCCACCTTCTCCTCCATCCACGGTTATAAAATCGGGTTTGATTCCTGTTTTTAACATCGCTTTGCAAATAGATAAAAATTGACTTTTTCTACCAATACAAAGTTTTAAACCGATTGGCTTTCCTCCTGATAAATCACGCAATTTTTGAATGAATTCCAACATTTCTACTGGTGTAGAAAATGCACTGTGAGAGGGTGGAGAAATCACATCCTTGCCCATTTCTACTCCTCGTATTTTTGAAATTTCTTCGGTTACTTTTTTCGCTGGTAAAATTCCGCCATGTCCAGGTTTTGCTCCTTGTGATAATTTTATTTCAATCATTTTCACACTTGGAGTCACCGCTTTTTCGGCAAACATTTCTGCATTAAAGGTTCCATCTGGATTTCTACAACCAAAATATCCCGTTCCAATTTGCCAGATAATATCACCACCATGTTTCAAGTGATATGGACTTAATCCACCTTCACCGGTATTATGAGCAAACCCGCCTAATTTTGCTCCTGCATTCAACGACATGATGGCATTTTGGCTCAATGAACCATAGCTCATGGCCGAAATATTTAATAAGCTGGCATTATAGGGCTGTTTACATTCAGGACCGCCCACCAGTACGCGAGGATTAAAATCCATTTTATGCGGATCGAGTGGAATGATAGAATGATTCATCCATTCGTAGCCCACATCATAAACATTTAATTGCGTTCCAAAAGGAGTGGTATCATTTACTTTTTTGGCTCGTTGATAAATTACGTTTCTATTTAAACGACTATAGGGCGTTCCATCGGTATCCGATTCAATAAAATATTGGTAGATTTTAGGGCGAAGCATTTCCATCCAATAGCGCATTCTGCCAAGAACCGGAAAATTTCTGCGAATGGTTTGATGCGGTTGAATCATATCATTTATTCCTACCAAAATAATAGGAACCAATAGAATCAAAAACCATAAAGCAGGCATCCAAAAATAGGATCCCACCCCCACAAGAATAAGGCTAATAATCGAAAAATAAATAAAAGATACTCTCATAAGGATTAGGTTTATCTTTCAAATATAGGATTTGATTTGAAATAAGGAAAAATATTGCTAGAAAAGAAGCCTATTTAAGTGCTAAATTTTTATTGGAAGAGTCAATTTATTCCATTTGATTTGGAAAGGTGGAGCTGCGAAAAGTATACCGAATAATTTCGATGATCATTATTCAAAACTCTTTACCTTAACAACTAATTTTTATACTTGTTTTTTTTGCGGAGACCACCGACCAATTAGGAACCTTTTTGGAGGATTTGGAGAAATTATAATCGTTTAAAAATTATTAATAAAATAACTTAGGCATTCATTTAAGTAGCCCTTAAAATTTATTGGACGATCACTTTTTTCATAGAATATGAGTTAATACAGGCTTAAATTAAAGAATTCAATGACTCAGCCAAGTATTTATTCATTTCTTTTTATTGTCCTTATTGGAGTTGTAAATGTTCCAAACTGTAAGGGAGATATATACAGCGAAAATCACAAACCCTATTACGTACATTGTTATACTCATTTGTTCGAATCTTTTCTACGTTGTCTGATTGCGATGGCGAACAACAAAATTGTCCCAGGCCAATGAGCCGAATATTGCGCTCCTTCGGTATTTCCGGAAATACCTAATCCAATAGAATAAATCATACAAATAAAAGCAATAATTATAGGATACCAAATATTAATAAATTTCATATATTTTTCGTAGTTAATTTTTTAATGCGCAAGAAAAACAGTTGACAAAAATAGCTAAAAATTTAATGTTTTTACATCTCAGATATTAAATTATTAAAAAATAATTCTTTATTTCATGTAAAATGAAAACACATGAGCACTTCTGTTCTCACATTAAGACTTTTTGTGGAATCCACCGACCTATTCTCGAACCCCTTTTTGGAAGATTTGAAGGTGGTTATTAAACTTTTAGTGCTATGTTTGGCAACTGATTGATGTTGGTTTTTTCAAAGAATGCCTTTAATGGCAAATTATACAGACATATCTAACAAATAAAAGAAAAACGGAATCGACTCATCAAAATAGCATATATTCGCTGACAAAAATTGTGTAGACCAGAAACCACTCAAAAAACGGGGCGGCACCGAAAAGCCATACGAGTAGGAAAATTTTAAAATAAAAAAGTTAAATTGAAAAAATAAAATTAATTCTGATAACCGCCTTGTGCAGTTCATCAATGATTGCCTTAGCGCAAGACGCTAGCAAAGTTTCATCTCCGACAACTTCTGACAAAAAAATGGTGATTGGAGCAGGATTAAGTTATAATGCAGGGCTGGGAGGGAATTTGAAATTCGATTATCTGCTCAACAATAAATTCAGCATTGGTCTAAAATCTATGATTACCTCTTATGGCTATAAAGATTACACCTATACCGATGTTCTTCCATATTATGGATTTAAAATTGATTATCAACCCGGCAATGCTTTGGGTGCAATGATTGCCACTACTTTTTATATTTTCGGAAATAACAACAGCGAAAGCAAAGGTGGTATTTATGCCAGTTTGGGCTTGGGATATTCGGCTTATAAATTGTCGAGTACAACAACATCTCTGGCGCCTGTAAGCGATACCCTTTATTATAAATATAGCAAAGATTTTGGAAGTAAATGCTTTTCTGGCTTAATAAGCATTGGCGGTGACCGCAAATTAGGATCAGGGAGAATTTATTTTGAAATCTCTGTTCCAATCGAAATTTACGGGACAGATTTTGATACTTATACCTTTCAAGAATGGAATCGAGACATAACACAACTTGATTATAAGAATACTGGATTACAGGGTTTTGGTGCTTTAGCGTTCTTAAATCTTGGATATCAATTTTATTTTTAGTAATAAATCGCAATACATAAGAAAAAATAAATAGGGCGGACTGCCACGACAGGCAACTCCGCCTTATTTTTAAAATTCTTTCTTCCCTATTTTTTCAAACATTAATCCTTCTTACCCGGCTTTTCTGCACATAAAGTTTACTGACAAACCCGCTGTTTTTCCATTCGCCTATGAGAACGGTGAATAAAAAGTAATTCTCCAGGAACAATTGCAATATCATTTATTAATTGCTATCTGCTTTAATAAGCATTCCTCAAAAAAGTTAATCTACATTATCAAATAGTGTTCAATTGCACCCCTTTATTTAGCACTCTGCTGGATAAAATTATCTTTATGTGTCAAAATGAGTAGGAATAAAACTTAATAAAATAAGTTTCCTTTCATTACTGGCAAACCATAAGATTTGTTGAATAATTCGTCTTTAAAGAATCTAATTTAATTGAGCGATGGAAGAAAAAGAAGTAGATAGAATTATCGAAATGGCTTGGGAGGATCGCACTCCTTTTGAAGCCATAAAAGTGCAATTTGGATTTTCGGAAGCAGATGTCATCCAATTGATGCGAAAAGAATTAAAACGCAGCAGTTTCAATTTATGGAGAAAGCGAGTGAACAGTGGCGTGAGTCAAAAGCATGCTCAAAAGCGAAATCAAGAAATAGATAGATTCAAATGCAGTCAACAAAAATCTATTTCCATGAATAAAATAAGTAAACGATAAATAGTACTTTTCTTTTTTGCATAGTGTAAAAGTAGTGTCACAATTATATCCGTAAAATAAATCATGCTGATCAATAAAAACGAAATAGAAAATCAGGAACAACGCTATCGAACTGCATTTATAAATTCATTGGCAGGATTTCGTCAAACAGTATTAGTGGGCACTAAATCACTGGAGGGAAATAACAATCTGGCCATTTTCAATTCACTTATTCATTTAGGAGCCAGCCCAGCATTATTTGGACTAATCAACAGACCCGATAGTGTGCAACGTGATACCTTACAAAATATTTTGGAAACAAAAGAATACACTTTAAATTTTGTACACGCTAATGAATATAAAAAAGCTCATCAAACATCAGCAAGATATGAAAAAGGTATTTCTGAATTTGAAAAAGTAGGTTTCGTTCCCCACTATCATTCCATTTCTACAGCACCATTTGTAGAAAAGGCAGTAGTTAAAATTGCCATGAAGTTAGAAGAAATTATTCCCATCAGCATCAATGGAACTATTCTTATTGTGGGCAGCATACTGCAAGTAGAAATTAATGATGAAATAGTAGGTCATGATGGATTTGTAAATCTTTCTGCTGCCGAAATTTTAATAAGTCAAGGATTAGATGCTTACTTTACTACCATACCCATAGAACGATTACCTTATGCAAAACCATAAATTAATCCTATTAAAAATTATTTCTCACTTATAAACTATTGTTTTAATTGAAACAAATTCTCAAAAATAATTTGCCCACCAAAATATGTATCGTTTGCCTACGATCATTTACTTGGCGCAAAAAATGGGAAAAGAATTGGGAAGAAGTGAAATACTGTAGC
>CAMBFX010000116.1 GCA_945865695.1 Chryseobacterium gleum
TTACCGATTGACTATTTAAACACAACCATTTATACTTTTGATTAGCACTATACCTAATGTTAGTAATTTCTTTTAGAAAGCCTAAATTTTGTTGTTTGTAAAATACATTTTCGTTAATACGAAAAATACCTTTTTCTAAATTACTTACCCAAATATTCTGATATGAATCGATAAAAAGTCCAAATGTATATTGGCCAACCAAGCCGTTATGTTCATTAAATATTTCCGTTTTAGATGGATTATAATGGACTAAGCCACCTCTATATATCGTATAATAAATACCATTTTTAGACTTTGTTATGTTAAATATTCGGTCAGTATAATCTTTTCTAAATGAAAATAATGTTGAATCTTTGGGTGTAAGTTTCATTAAACCACTACTCCAGGTGCCTATATAAACTGTATCCTTATTAATACACAACGACAAAGCACCAGCATTTATGACATCTAAGTGTTGCGGCAAATAATTTATAATTTGATTAGGAGTAACAACATATACACCTTTTTCCATACAAGCTAAGTATATATTATTTTTATCGTCAAATTTAACATCAACAATAAAATTTGTTGGCATACCATTCGATGTATCTAACAACGAAAATGTATTATTGTTATAGTAACATAAGACACCTTTATTGCGTGATGTAAACCAAATATTGCCCCTATTATCCATAGAGGTGTGATTGCCTTGAAACTCTTTTATATCAAATAGATTAGTTTTTGGAATGTAACACGAATCATTTTTAATATAATAAAATCCTTCAGCTGTATTTACCCAAAGCTTTTGTGTGCTTTTATCAAACAAAATACTGCTAAACGCAATAGAGGGCAATCCACTTTCTTTATCGTACGAAAAATAACGAACACCATCAAACTTTACTAACCCATCAGCACAAGCAAACCACATATTGTGTTTATGGTCTTCAGCAATAGCAACCACTGAGCTTGAAATAAAGCCATGTGCCTTGTCGGTATAGGTTATGTTTGCTGTAGCATTGTCTTTATATACAAACTTACCAGACGTTTTGATTAAAGATGGTTTTATTAATTTAGAAATAAAACTAATTGGATGCTTTTTTAAAACCGTTGACCCATTTTTTATAACCGTTTTTTTGAAGGAAATTTTTTTTGAAAAAGGTTTATTAACTTCTTTTTTGGTTATAATTTGAGATAAATCTTTTTCGACAACTCTCGTATTTAATTTAACAGGTTCCGAATTATTTTTGTTTTTGACCCATTTATAAGTCCCAATTTTTTGTAAAGTAGTATTTTGCCCATAATTTGCTTTAATGAACACTATCAAAAAAATAAAAATACAATAAGTTGACTTTTTCAAGACTAATTAATATTAAACAAAAATGAATATTATTTACCCAAGAAACAAAATAATGGTGTCAATTACATTTGTTTGTATGCGAACGTAGATTTAATTTCGCGCCAAGGCGCTTTTTTTTCTCACGCAGAGACGCTGAGTTCGCAGAGGAAATACAAGAATTTAATTAAGTATTGGTCTTTTGCATCGTAGATGCTCTTACTCTGCGTTCTTTGCGCCTCTGCGTGCTATTTTCTTTATTTTTGCGAGAAAGAAGGTGTCCTAAGATTTAAATCTCCGAGGATTTTCAGAACATCCTCATCTGCGACCCCAAATATTCCATCACCGGCAATGGTTTTTTCTTCTTGTTGATAGTGTATAATTTTGATTCGCTATAACGAGAGGCTACGTTGATTCGAACACCATTGGCATGCGGTAAAAATAAATTATATACTTCTTCCGAATCATTATTCTCCTCGGATAAATGTGCTAAAATCAAATGAGAAAGATTGGTGTATCGGTGATTTTTGAATAATTCTAAGGCTTCGTCATTCGAGATATGTCCTTCGCCACCCATGATCCGTTCTTTCAATTGGGCTGGATATTTTCCGTTTAACAACATCGTTTTATCATAATTCGACTCGAGAAAAGCAGCATGACATTTACCGAAATGTTTTTTCACATTATCACAAGCACGTCCAATATCGGTTATCACACCTACTTTTATTTTTTGATATTCCACTACAAAACTATAGGGAGAAGCGGCATCGTGTATTTTTTTGAAAGGATGAATAAGTAAATCTTCAACTATAATAGGAAGTTCCTCAATAATGAATTTATAATTTACATTTTTCAAATCACCACTCATTCGTTGAAATGTTCCTTGAGAAAGATAAACAGGAATATTGTATTTGGTAGCGAGTGTTACCAAACCACGAATATGATCGGTATGTTCGTGCGAGATAAAAATAGCTTTTACTTTTTTTACATCCAAGCGAATTCGTTGCATGCGTTTTTCTACTTCTCGGCAATGTATTCCTACATCCACCAAAACTGCGTTGTTTTCACTTCCTACATAGTAACAGTTACCGTTACTTCCAGAATTTATAGAGGCGTAAAATAGATTCATAATTTTATAAAGAAAACGAAAGTTAAGGCGCAGAGAAAATAAAACTACATTTTGTAGTCGGTAGTTTTGCGCAATGAAATGTTCATTTCAGTGTTTTTACCTAGGTATTTCATCTGTTTTTTATTTAGAAAAGGCATTTTACTTTTGTACCATGAACAAAAAAGAAATTACACAATTATCGTATGAGATTACAGGTTTAGCCATCAAAGTACACAAAGAATTAGGTCCGGGTTTACTGGAATCCGTTTATGAAAAATGTTTGAAGTATGAACTTGAAAGCAATGGATACAAGGTATTTCAACAAGTACCAGTCCCCATCGAATATGGAGGAATCATCATTGAATCTGAGCTGAGATTGGATTTATTGGTGGAAGATAAAGTAATCGTTGAATTGAAAACAGTAGAAGCATTATTACCCATTCATGAAGCACAATTAATGACTTACATGAAATTGCTTAAAATACCTCAAGGGTTGCTAATGAATTTTTACTCAGATAATTTGACGAAAAACACAAAACCACTAGTGAATCAATATTTTAAATGTTTACCAGAAAGGTAATTTTTAATCGCTTCGCGATTTTTTTATATTAAACATTAAGGAGTTAAGGCAAGTTAAGGTTTTCAAACCCAAACTTAATGAATCTTAACTCCTTAATGTTTTAAAATTTGGTCGCTTGCGGCAAGCATTCTTATTTTTTACGTTTCGCGTACAACATCATCCCCTCATCATAATTTCCATTATAGGAAATTCTAAATGGTAAAGATTTATTATTTCCACTTGCCTCGAGTGCTTTTTTTAAATCAGGTTGATAACCCCAGGAGAGATCAGAAATCACTTTGGTATACGTTCCCCACATTTCGATATCATAAATTTTTGTATCCAAATTTTTTAGAGGCATTCCAGTATCATCTTGCAAAATTTTATTACTGTTATTTAGAATCAAATTGCGAATGATAGCGAAATTTTTGTGTGATGGCACATACGAAGCCGCTTTGAAATAGGAATTAAACGGAGCCATATTCTCAATGAAAGCGGTGAATTCTGGTTTGTCTTTTAATTTCGAATCCATGATATCAGCAGAGAAATAATAAACATATTTTAATTGTTGGGCAGTAGAATCCGTAATTCCTACTCTCATTCCGTTTATTTTTCCCGAAGTTGAAGTAGGTTTTTTACCTGTTATATAAAACGAACTATCTTTTGCCATATAACCATAATCGATAGAGCATATACTGTAATTCTCTCTCGCCATAAACATCAACATCATGTGGATATTTCCGTTTAATACGGTTTTTGAAAAATCGGTACTCATATGGGCAGTAACAAAATAACCTGCTTTTAGCAAATAACGCATCGAACTTTCAATAGAATTCAAATATTCGTTGACAGATGTTTCTTTTAATGACGTTACTTCAGTCACCGATCCGCATTTTTCTAATCCCATTAAAACATAATGTGAAGCTTTTGGAAAAAATCGACTACCAAACAAAAAATCCGGACCTGAAAAAGTATACATGCAGGGCAAAGTATCTGAATCTTCCATGATACTTTTTTCTGTTGCCCATTTTACCATTACATCCAATGTAGAATCTTCGAGTTGTTTCCAAACTTTAGAAGTGAAATCGCGATGGGTTTTATAAAAAGATTTTTCCTGTAATTTTTGATAGGTTTCCGTCTGGCAATCTATACCCGCAATGAAACGAGAAAGTTCGGTGAGATTGGTGTTGATGGTAACTTGTGAGGTTGCTGATAAAGTGAGTATGAGTGTAAGAGCAAGGAATGTATTTTTCATGAAGCGAAGGTAAGATGAAATAATTAAATTTATTCTACGCATTAAATCAAAACTTTAAATTCTTTCTTTTCCAACTTTCTCCCTATCTTTGCACCGTGAAAGCAAGAACTCTCAAAAAAAACAAAGTCAACGTAGTTACCCTCGGTTGCTCTAAAAACATCTACGATTCAGAAGTATTAATGGCTCAACTCAAGGCTAATAAATTTGAAGTAGAGCACGAGAGTGAGTCGAACGATTCTTCGATTATCATTATCAATACTTGCGGTTTCATAGAAAATGCGAAGCAAGAAAGCATCGATACCATCATTCAATATGCCGATGCCAAAGAAAGAGGTTTAGTGGACAAAGTATATGTGACGGGATGTTTGAGTGAGCGCTACAAAGATGATTTGAAGAAAGAAATTCCAGAGGTAGATGCTTGGTTTGGTACGAGAGATTTACCAAGATTATTAAAAACATTAAAAGCCGATTATAAACACGAATTGATTGGCGAGCGTTTACTAACTACGCCTTCGCATTTCGCTTATTTCAAAATTGCCGAAGGTTGTGATCGCCCTTGTTCGTTTTGTGCTATTCCATTGATGCGAGGCAAGCATGTTTCCACTCCAATGGAAGAACTCGTGGCACAAGCCAAAAGTTTAGCCAAAAACGGAGTGAAAGAAATCATGTTGATTGCTCAAGATCTTACTTTTTATGGTTTGGATTTATACAAAGAAAGAAAATTGGCAGAGCTGGTTCGTCAGTTATCTGATGTCGAAGGCATCGAATGGATTCGTTTGCATTATGCTTTTCCTGCTGGTTTCCCAATGGATGTTCTGGAGGTAATGAAAGAAAAAAAGAATGTTTGTAATTATCTCGATATGCCATTACAACATACTTCTACCAAAATGTTGAAAGCAATGCGTAGAGGAATTACTAAGGAGAAAACAACAGAATTAGTCAATGACATCAGAAATAAAGTTCCGGAAATAGCTATACGTACAACTTTAATTACCGGTTATCCTGGAGAATCAGAAGAAGACTTTTTAGAAATGTGTGATTGGGTGGCCGAAATGAAATTTGATCGATTGGGAGTTTTTCCATATTCTCATGAGGAAAATACACATGCTTATGAATTTGTGGATGATGTTTCACAAGAAGAAAAACAAGAGCGTGCCGAAAAAATCATGGAGATACAAAGAGATATTTCATTGGAATTGAATCAGAAAAAAATTGGACAAACCTTCAAAGTTTTATTCGATAGAGTAGAGGGTGATCATTTTGTGGGAAGAACAGAATTTGATTCGCCAGAAGTGGATAATGAAGTTTTGGTACCTAAAAAAGATTCTTTTATTCGCCTAGGAGATTTTGCGATGGTGAAAATTACCGATGCAACGGAATATGATTTGATGGGGGAGTTGATCTAGACCCCTCCGTCTCGAAGACTCGCCACCCTGTCTACCGACAGGTAGGCTCCTAAGATAATAGGAGGATTGCACCAGAGATATAACAAAAAGTATTTACTATAATAATTTAATGCCAGTAAAATAAACTAGTTTTTTATAAAAACGTACTCCAATCTTTCCCTTATCATAAGGGAAGTACCCGCAGGGGGAAAAGGGGTCTTTACAGATTTAAGCGGTAGAGTCGTACAACAAATCAATTTTGAACAATCTCTGCAAATAGATTTATCTCATTTCTCCAATGGTATTTATCTAGTAAAATTATTTGATGATGGTAATTTATTATCTGTTCAAAAATTGGTAAAGGAATAAAATTGAAAATCCCCGTCATTTCTGACGAGGATTGTATTTCTTAATTAGCTTTTGTCTATCTCTTAAAATTTTACATTTTTAATTATTCATTATTAATTTCTTAGTACATGTCTTCCATTCCGCCCGGCATTCCTGCTGGAGCCGATTTTTTCTCTTTCTTCTCACTCAATACACATTCGGTAGTTAGAATCATCGCTGCGATGGAAGCCGCATTTTCTAATGCAACACGAGCTACTTTCGTTGGATCGATAACACCTGCTTTGTATAAACTTTCGAAAACTTCAGTCGCAGCATTATAACCGAAATCATCTTTTCCTTCACGTACTTTATTGATGATAACAGAACCTTCGCCACCGCCATTTTCTACAATCTGACGCAATGGAGCTTCCAAAGATCTACGAATAATATCCACACCTGTTTTCTCATCTTCATTCTCGGTTTTTACTTTCGCCAATGAATCGATTGTACGAATATAAGCTGTTCCTCCGCCTGGAATAATTCCTTCGGCAACGGCAGCACGTGTAGCATGCAAGGCATCATCTACGCGATCTTTCTTTTCTTTCATCTCCACTTCTGTTGCAGCACCGATATAAAGCACAGCAACTCCTCCAGCTAATTTCGCTAAACGCTCTTGTAATTTTTCTTTATCGTAATCAGAAGTAGTTTGTTCTACTTGTGCTTTGATTTGATTTACACGAGAAACAATCGCTTCTTTATTTCCTGCACCATTTACGATGGTTGTATTGTCTTTATCAATAGTAATTTTATCTGCCGTTCCCAAATGATGTAAATCGGCATCTTCCAATTTATATCCTTGTTCTTCTGAAATTACGGTTCCTCCAGTAAGAATAGCAATATCTTCTAACATCGCTTTTCTTCTATCACCAAAACCTGGAGCTTTTACAGCAGCAATTTTTAATGAACCACGAAGTTTATTTACCACTAATGTTGCTAATGCTTCTCCGTCTACATCTTCAGAAATGATTAATAATTGTCTTCCACCTTGAACTACTTTCTCCAATACAGGAAGAATATCTTTCATCGAAGAAACTTTTTTATCGGTGATTAAAATATATGGTTTTTCCATTTCCGTAATCATCTTCTCTGGATTCGTAATGAAATACGGAGAAAGATAACCTCTGTCGAATAACATTCCTTCTACGGTTTTCACTTCTGTTTCAGTTCCTTTTGCTTCTTCAACGGTGATTACACCTTCTTTTCCTACTTTCTCCATAGCTTGAGCAATTAGTTTCCCAATTACGTTATCTCCATTGGCAGAAATGGTAGCAATTTGTTCTATTTTTTTATTGTCATCTCCCACGTGTTGCGACATTTTTTTCAATTCAGCCACAACAGCGATAACTGCTTTTTCAATTCCGCGTTTTAAATCCATTGGATTAGCACCCGCAGCAACGTTTTTTAATCCTGCATGAACGATTGCTTGAGCAAGTACTGTTGCAGTAGTAGTTCCATCACCAGCAACATCTGCTGTTTTAGAAGCCACTTCTTTCAACATTTGCGCACCCATGTTTGCAACAGGATCGGATAATTCGATTTCTTTTGCAACCGTTACACCATCTTTGGTAATATGTGGCGCTCCGTATTTTTTCTCAATAACCACATTACGTCCTTTTGGGCCTAAAGTAACTTTTACAGCATTTGCTAAAGCGTCAATTCCTTTTTTTAATTGATCGCGTGATTCGAGATTGAAAATGATATCTTTTGACATTTTTTTAGATTTTTAGTAGTTAGATTTTAGTATTTAGACTGGAATGGTATTATTAATATTAATCGGTATTTCATTCGCTAATTCGCTTATTGGCTAATTCGCTAATCAAATGACCGCGTAAATATCACTCTCCTTCATAATCAAGTAATCATTTCCCTCTAGAGAAATTTCGGTTCCTGAATATTTTCCATAAAGAATAGTATCGCCCACTTTAACCGTCATCGGTTCGTCTTTTTTACCGGTTCCAACGGCCATTACCGTTCCGCGTTGTGGTTTTTCCTTAGCCGTATCTGGAATGATAATTCCTCCGGCTGTTTTTGTTTCGGCCTCTGCAGGCGCAACAAGTACTCTGTCGGCCAGGGGCGTAACTTTTACTTTGATTTTTTCGGCTGTTGTTGACATAATTTGTTTTGTTTAAAGTTTAATGTTAAAAGTTCAATGAAGATAAAACCGTTGCTTGAGCAGGCAAAGCGCAAGGCAGTGCGAGTCGAAAGCAAAGGTTGGATGTGAATCATAACCTTCAACCATTATGCCATCGGGATTTTGGCAGTAAAAATGACAATGGATGGTAACTTTTGACATACATAAATGGTTTGTAAGCAGTAATTCACCGAAGTTCTGTCAGGTTGTATTCAATTTAAAACGTAAAGAAAGTTTAAATACCATTCATTATTTATGTAATAATAAGGATGTTTATCCACCTTCCACGATTACAAAACTCAAATCTATAAATCATAAAATACTTTTATTTACTTTTCTCTTCAATGAAATATCGCTAGGCTCCCAAGCCCAAATTCCTTCTAAAAAGGATAAGAATGAAAAGGAAATCAAGCCAAACATTGATCATGTCACGGTTTATTTGAACAGTGCCTAAGTATCCAGAACGGTTCCGTCAATAGGCAAGTTGTTGACACACGAAACAGTAAAGCTGAGGAGAAAATAAATGCGCTGAAAGAATCAACCGAGAACGAAGAAATAGGTGGTAATGCGCGGCTGGGTATTACGCGTTCGGGTGAATGGCTGGCGGAAGTTCACGCCATCCAATTTCAATGGTTAAAAACGAAATCATTTCTATTTTCAATCGCACATGATTTCTTGCTGATCTCCCTTTTTTTTTGGTATAATAGCAAAAAATTAGATTGTTTATCCTTTCTTTCAAGAAATATAAAATGAATTATTAATTTTTCATTTTAAAATTAAATTACCAATCGTCTTCATCTTTACCGGGCTCTTTCATTCCTTTTTCTAAATCGGCAATGAACTCTTTTATTTCTCTATCAGTGATGGCAAACATTCCTTGTGAATTTTTTACCACTTTATTATTTTCCTTTCCTTCGGCAATCAATGCGCAATATTCTGAATACAATTTATCGGCATTTATGGGCATTGGTTCTGGAGTCATTGGATCTGGATACGGTCTGTAAACTACATGTTCAATAACGTATTTGTATTTGCCTTCTTTAAATTCAATGGCTATATCAAATGTCATTTTCATTTTTATTTTCTTGGCTCCCCCAATAAAATCTTCATAGCCTTTACAGGTTATTTTACCATCTTCTGATTTTAAATCCGAAACATTCTCATCATTTTTTAGATGTAAATTTGCGTTTTTTATCAATGAATCTATACCAACTCCCGCCATTTGCACCACATCCGAGTAGGTAATTTCGCTATCGAAATTGGTAGGTAGTTTTACGTTTTGAGAATATAAAAATGTATTTAAAAAAATAAAAAGTAATAAGAGTTTTGATTTCATAATTTAATTTTTTGAATTTATTGCTTTTCTAACACTGCCATGCAATTGTAATAGTTCATTTGCTTCCGAATAATTACAATTTAAACTCTCCATTACCATTTTCGTGCCACGATCAATCAATTTATCGTTGCTTAATTGCATATCCACCATTCTGTTTCCTTTTACTCTTCCTAATTTTATCATCACAGTGGTAGAAATCATATTCAGAATTAATTTTTGTGCCGTTCCCGATTTCATTCTTGTGCTACCTGTAATAAATTCAGGCCCCACATTTACAGCAATTGGAAATTTAGCTATTTGAGCAATGGGTGAGCCGGGATTACAAACAATACATCCTGTAGCAATTTTTTTTTCATTGCATTTTTCTAAAGCGCCAATCACATACGGTGTTGTTCCTGATGCTGCAATGCCAATCACAAAATCTTGATTATTGATAGAATGTTCTTCTAAATCTTTCCACCCTTGATCTTTGCTGTCTTCAGCAAATTCAACTGCTTTTCGAATGGCTTGGTCTCCTCCAGCAATGATTCCAATTACCATTCCATGAGGCACACCATAGGTGGGCGGACATTCTGATGCATCCACAATTCCCAACCTCCCGCTAGTTCCAGCACCCATATAAAATAATCGACCACCATTTTTTAATTTTTCAGCAACTATATCCGTTAATTTTAAAATATCGGGAATTACTTTTTCAATGGCTTTCGGAACTTCTTTGTCTTCGTTATTGATCGATTTCAATATTTCTTCAGTCGACATTTTTTCAATGTCTTGATAATTGGAAGAGGATTCAGTAATACGCTTAAATTCTGACAAGGGATTTTTTTTAATAAAGATAATCGTCTTTCCAATAACCTTGAACTTTAAACTTTAAACAATTTCTACACCTTCTTAAAATACTCTATTTGATTATAATCCTTATCGAATTTGATGGTGTATTTGCCGTCTGGGAGATCGCTAATGTTAATTTCTTTTCCATTACCTTTTAAAACCAATTTGCCTTTACTGTCAAAGATTTCATAATCTTTTTTTAAGCGCAGTTTCAATGTTTTATCGGCCGAGCTATTCAAAAGTAAATTGGTTGATTCTTGTTGCTGCTGAAAAATATTTAGCATTTTCATAATCAATTCAAAAGGCGGAGGTGGAGTCACTGGATCGGCTTTTACGATTGAAAATGAAAGAGAAAGGATTAATATAAGCGGGTAAACTTTGGTCATTTTTGTTTTTCTTATCGTTATCAATTATCATGCCTCAAAATTTATTTTTTAAAATATGATTAAAATCAGGTTTCTTTCTAACCCCAGTCGTAATTTTACATCCTTCATGAATATAAAGAATCTTTATAGTGTG
>CAMBFX010000117.1 GCA_945865695.1 Chryseobacterium gleum
GAAGATATTTCTGGATTAATTGCAGAAAATTTAGAAGAAAAAGGGGTAACTATTCATCATAATTCAAAATTAGAACGAATTGAAATTATTGATGGTGAAGTAGAGTATGAACTTTCTTATCCTGATGGAAGAAGAGAAGTAATTAGAGTTGAAAAGGCATTATTATCCATTGGTAGAGCTCCCAATATTGAGGACTTAGGATTGGAAGCTCCTGGAGTTAAATTAAGCAAGCGTGGGATTCATATTGGAGATACAGATACCCGAACAAATGTTCCGAATATTTATGCAGTAGGAGATGTTTCGGGTAGAATTCAGTTAGTGAACATGGGAGAGTTGGAAGCTCGTCATGCAGTAGAGAAAATAGCTCTTGGTGATGATATGGTAGAACCTTTAAGCTATGATAATATTTCCACCATCATGTTTACGCATCCAGAAGTTGCAGCTGTGGGAATGAATGAACAACAATGTCGCGAAAAAAATATCCCAGTTAAAGTAGTGAAAGTGGATTACTCGGTAGTGGCGAGAGCAATTGCTATGAGAAAGACACAAGGATTTTTTAAAATCATTGTTACTAATGATGATGAAATGAAAATTTTGGGAATGCGTGCCATTGGTGAACATGCTTCTTCTGCCATTCAAGGTGTAGCATTATTAATGAAAATGAACAAAGGTGTTCACGAGTTGGCAGAACTAATTCATCCGCATCCTTCTATCATCGAAGGAATTCAAGAATGTGTGCGAATGCTATTAAATAAATCAGTTTTTAAAGCTTCTGTATTTAAGGATAAGCTGAAATGTTATAGTTGTGTAGAGGGAGAATGTACACCTTTACAGCGATTATAAATTAACAAATGGCAATTCATTAAGTATCCAAATTGTAGCGCTTAAAATCCCGATGATAAAAGTGAAACAGAATATGTTTCCAACTAATGTGAATCACATTTCTAATAGGACAAAAAACACAAATAACCGTTGATGAAGGTTTATATAGCCGAAGATGATTATTATAACGCAGCTTCTCCTACTAAATTTTATGTTTTTACGAGTGATAAAGGTCCTGTAGTATGGTTTTTAATGATTATCAAAACGGTGAAGGTTTCGTTCGAGGATTTTTGGGTTCTGGTGAGTCAAGACAAAAATTATATTACATTATTTCCGAACAAGATAATTTGCGCAATGATTTTTCTTTCGCTCAATATTATTTAAAAGTTTATCTTAGAAAAGGAAATTTATAAGGAAATGCAGAAAAATAATTTGCAGTTGATACTTCGCAAACTTTTTTTAATGTTAATTTTTTGATCCGAAATAAAAATCAAGTGGTCTTTCTTTTAACTCAAAATGTGGCTAAGGAATCAAAAGCATTTATCGTAAGTTATTGCATAAACAAGTTTAATGAACTAATTTTAAAAATTGATTTAAGTTCAATTAAAGGGTTTGAAAATTCAGTAAAATAAGGACATTATTTACAAACTAATGTTAGCGAAAAATATTTAGTATTTTGGTATAAATATAGCTTTAAAATTAACTTTTTTTGAATCTTGGGGTAGTTAATATTGATTGGAATTATACGTTTAAATAATTCGTAATTAATTTAAATTTTAACTAGATTAATTATACTAATTAGTAAAATTATTAGTTCGTTTTTGTATTTTTCATAGGAGATAATTTATTTCACACTAATATTTTAATTAAATTTTAGCTTATTTAATTGCGTTTTTAACGCTGAAAAAGCAATAATTTACTCAAGCCCCTTATTTATAAAATAGCCAATCCTGAGGGAAAAAATTAGTCCTAAAAAATCCATTAATTTTTTAAGTACTTGTAAATCAGTAATATGAATTCGACCAATTTCCCAAAAAACTGTAAAATTTATATAAATGGTTCGTTTTCGCCTCTAAATTTCGGTATTTTTGTGCCCTTTCAAAAGTTAAAATTACTATGGCAGCTAAACATAATTACTCCGAAGACAGTATCCGATCTCTCGATTGGAAAGAACATATTCGTCTTCGTCCTGGTATGTACATCGGAAAACTGGGTGACGGATCCGCAGCCGATGACGGTGTTTATATTCTCATGAAAGAGGTTATCGATAACTGTATCGATGAATTTGTAATGGGTTACGGAAAAAAAATTGATATCAAAATTACCGATCGTTCAGTTTCAATTCGCGATTACGGTCGAGGTATTCCTTTAGGAAAAGTGGTTGATGCCGTTTCGAAAATGAATACAGGTGCAAAATACGATAGCAAAGCATTTAAGAAAGCGGTTGGTTTGAACGGTGTAGGAACTAAAGCAGTAAATGCACTTTCTGAATCTTTTTACATTGAAGCCGTGCGTGACGGACAACTGAAAAAAGCGGAATTCGTTCGTGGGGATTTGAAAGCGGATAAAAAACAAGAGAAAACAGATAAGCCAGATGGAACTTTAGTTTCTTTCGTTCCCGATAGTCAAATCTTTAAAAATTATAATTTCCGTTCCGGTTTCATTGAGAAAATGCTTTGGAATTATTGCTATTTAAATCCAGGATTAGTGATTATGTATAATGGCGCACGCTTTGAATCACAGAATGGACTGTTAGATTTATTAAAAGAAAATATTGGAAGTTCGGAAATTCTTTATCCTATTATTCATTTACGTGGTGATGATATTGAATTAGCAATGACACATACTTCATCCTATGGTGAAGAGTATTATACTTTCGTCAATGGTCAATACACCACTCAAGGAGGAACACATCATGCAGCCTTTCGTGAAGCAGTAGCGAAAGTGATTAAAGATTTTTTCAAAAAGGATTTTGAAGCAGTTGATATTCGCACTTCTATTTGTGCCGCGATAAGTATTAAAGTTGTTGAACCCGTTTTCGAATCTCAAACAAAAACAAAATTAGGATCACAAGAAATCGAACCTGGTGGAAAATCAGTTCGTGCATTTATTTATGATTTCTTGAAACAATCTCTGGATAATTATTTACATAAGCATTCAGAAGCTGCCGATGCTATTCTTAGAAAGATTTTATCTGCCGAAAGAGAAAGAAAAGAATTATCAGGCATTCGTAAATTAGCTCGTGACAGAGCCAAAAAAGCAAGTTTGCACAACAGAAAACTACGTGATTGTAGAGTGCATCTTACCGATTTAAAAAATGAACACAGACTAGATTCAACGCTTTTTATTTGTGAAGGAGACTCTGCTTCTGGTTCTATTACCAAAGTTCGTGATGTAAATACTCAAGGCGTTTTTAGTTTGAAGGGGAAACCTCTTAACACTTACGGACTCACCAAAAAAATTGTTTACGAAAACGAAGAGTTCAATTTGATTCAAGCCGCTTTGGATATTGAAGATGAAATGGAAAATTTGCGATACAACAATATTGTCATTGCAACAGATGCTGATGTAGACGGTATGCATATTCGTTTATTGTTATTGACTTTCTTCTTGCAATTTTTTCCAGATTTAGTAAAAAATCAACATTTATACATTCTTCAAACACCACTTTTCCGAGTAAGAAATAAGAAAGAAACTTTTTATTGTTATTCTGAACAAGAGCGTCAATCAGCCATGCGCAAAGTGGGTAAAAATCCAGAGATCACTCGATTCAAGGGATTAGGAGAAATTTCTCCCGATGAATTTAAAATGTTTATTGGTGCTGATATTCGTCTCGAGCCAGTGGTAGTTGGAAAGGATTCAATTCAGCAATTATTGGATTACTATATGGGTAAAAATACTCCCGAACGTCAAGATTTTATTATAGAAAATTTAAAAGTAGAAAAGGATGAATTAATCGAATCAGAAGACGATGTAGAATTAGAAACAGTTGAGATGGATGAAGTAGATGATGATTTAGAGAATGAATTTGAAAGGGCTTTGTTAAGTGAATTGAAGAAAAAATAAATTTTCTATTCGGAATTTCGATAATTAATATATATGGCTAAGAAAAAAAACAACAGTAAAGGCAAAAAAGATCCGAAAAGTAAATTGGATTCCATTCGCAAAAAGCTGGAACAACAAGAGGAAGATTTCGATTCATTTGAATTTGAAACAGGAGCTGGTGAAGGTGACATGGGAAATGTTATTCCACTTTCAGGAATGTATCGCGAATGGTTTTTGGATTACGCTTCTTATGTTATTCTAGAACGTGCTGTTCCTGGAATCAATGACGGTTTAAAGCCTGTTCAGCGAAGAATATTACATTCCATGAAAGAAATGGAAGACGGGCGTTATAATAAAGTGGCGAACGTGATTGGTCATACAATGAAATATCATCCACATGGTGATGCGTCTATTGGAGATGCATTGGTACAAATCGGGCAAAAGGATATTTTAATTGATACACAAGGAAACTGGGGGAATATTTTAACAGGAGATTCTGCTGCTGCTGCTCGTTATATCGAAGCTCGGTTATCAAAGTTTGCATTAGAAGTTGTTTTCAATCCAAAAACAACCAAGTGGCAATCATCTTATGACGGTAGAAATAAAGAACCGATGAATTTACCAATGAAGTTCCCGCTATTATTAGCACAAGGAGCTGAAGGTATTGCAGTAGGTTTAGCGTGTAAGATTCTTCCACACAATTTCATTGAATTAATTGATGGAAGTATTGATGTTCTCAGAGGGAAAAAGCCGCACATTTTACCCGATTTTGCAACGGGTGGAATGGCAGATTTTAGCCAATACAATGATGGTTTACGCGGAGGAAGAGTTCGTGTTCGTGCACGAATTCGCCAAGAAGATAAAAGAACATTAATTATTGAAGAAATTCCATTTGGCACGACTACTTCTTCATTGATAGAATCTGTTGTGAAAGCAACTGAAAAAGGAAAGATTAAAATCAAAAAAATTGAGGATAATACCAGCGAAAAAGTAGAAATTGTTGTTCACCTTCATCCAGATATTTCACCAGATAAAACTATTGATGCATTGTATGCTTTCACGGATTGTGAAGTTTCCATTTCTCCTAATGCTTGTGTAATTGAAAAAGATCGTCCAAGATTTGTAGGTGTAACTGAAATGTTGAAGATTGCCACTCAAAATACATTAGATCTTTTAAAACTGGAATTAGATATTAAATTAAAAGAATTAAATGAACAATGGCATTTCGCTTCATTAGAAAAGATTTTTATTGAGAAAAAGGTTTACCGAAGAATTGAGGAGGAAGATACGTGGGAAGGTGTGGTAAGTACTATTCACACAGGGTTGAAACCATTTACTGCTCATTTATTGAGAGAAGTGACAGATGAAGATGTAGTGCGCTTAACAGATATTAAAATTAAGCGAATTTCTAAATTTGATAGTAATAAAGCAGATGATTTAATAAAAGCTTTAACTGGAGAAATTAAAGACGTAAAGTATCATTTGAAAAATCTGATTGAATTCGCGCTTGAGTATTTTAAGAATTTAAAGAAAAAATACGCTGCGGGCAGAGAACGTAAAACTGAAATAAAGATTTTTGATACAATTGAAGCAGCAAAAGTAATTGTTGCCAATAAGAAAATGTACATGAATCGTGCCGAAGGTTTTATTGGAACTTCATTGAGAAATGATGAATTTTTAGTAGAGTGTTCGGAGATGGATGACATAATCGTTTTTCGTGAAGATGGTAAAATGATTGTAACTAAAGCATCTGACAAGAAATTTGTGGGCAAAGGAATTATTTACGCTAATATTTGGCATAAAGCAGACGAACGAATGGTTTATCATTACATCTACCAAGATGGAAAAGGTCCTGCCATGATGAAACGTTTCAATGTGAAAGGAATTATCCGAGATAAGGAATATGAAATTGGAAAAGGCGATAAGAATGTAAAAGTGATTTATTTTACAGCAAATCCTAACGGAGAATCCGAAACAATCAATGTAAAATTAAAACCGAAACCAGAATTGCGTAAGCCAGTTTTTGATTTTGATTTAAGTCAGTTGGCAATAAAAGGAATGAATTCAGGTGGAAATATTTTGACTAAACATCAAGTAAGTAAAATTACACAGAAAGAACAAGGTGTTTCTACACTTGGTGCAAGAATGATTTGGTTTGATGATGTGATTTCTCGATTGAATGATGAAGGTAGAGGAGAATCTTTAGGGAGTTTTTCAAAAGATGATAGAATCCTAGTGATTTATCAAACCGGACATTACCGTTTGTATCCATTCGCATTAGAAACAAGATTCGAAGAAGATATTATTCTCATTGAAAAATTCAATCCTAATAAGCCAGTTTCTGCTATTTATTTTGATGTGGAGAAAGAAGCATATTATGTGAAGCGATTTGTAATTGAAAATATTACCGATAAGAAAATGCCATTTATTCCAGATGTTGGATTAGCAATCTTAGAATTAGCCACCACGCAATATGTGCCACGAGTGGTTATTCATTATGATAAACGAAGTAAAGACGGTGGAAAATCAGAAGAGAAATTTGATTTAAGTAAGGTTGTTGGTTTAAAAAATGAAAAAGCATTAGGAAACAAACTCACCTCATTCAAGATTAAACAAGTGGATTTATTAGCGCCCAAAGAAGGTGATGAGCCAGAAGTTTCGGACGAGGATATTAACTTGAAAGAAGTAGAAGATTTGCACGAATCACTCATCAAATTAAGCTTAGGATTGGATCCTAAAAAATCTAAAAAAGGGGCGGTAGATGATGGTGAACAAATGAATTTATTCTAGTAAATACTTAAATTTAGTTTAAGCCGGTAAGCAATTATCGGCTTTTTTAGTATTTATAATTCATTTACAGCCTCTTAAATTTTAACTATTCGTTAAAGTTTTTCATAATTATTTATTAACCGTTTGTCAATCCTGTGAATAAGATGCTGTAAAATCATCCTCAAAAACCTATTACAATTCTTAAATTTGCCTCACAATAAAAACCTATCATATTATGAACGATTTTGGATTACGATCTTCAAAAAACACCCTCAACGAACTTGGTTTAGGAAATGTAGAAAATGCTTATTGGAATTTAACTCCAGCTGAATTGGTAGAAGAAACCATTTTGCATGGACAAGGTGTTTTAGCAGATACAGGTGCTTTGGCAATTGAAACAGGTGAATTTACGGGGCGTTCACCAAAAGATAAATTCATTGTTTGCGATGATAAAACTGAAAATGCAGTTTGGTGGGGAGATATCAATATCAAATTTACGCCCGAAAAATTTAATGCACTTTATGACCGAATGAAAGCATATTTAACTAATCGCGATGTTTATGTTCGTGATTTATATGCTTGCGCTGATCCTAAATTCCGAATGAATATTCGTGTAGTGACAGAAACACCATGGGCAAATATGTTTGCCAATAATATGTTTATTCGTCCTTCATTGGCAGAATTAGAAAATTTTGATGCTGAATGGCATATTGTATGCGCTCCAGGATTTAAAGCTGACCCTAAAATTGACGGGACTCGTCAACATAATTTTGCAGCAATTGATTTTACTCGCAAAATGATTATCATAGGTGGAACCGGTTATACAGGAGAAATTAAAAAAGGAATTTTTTCAGTATTGAATTTTGTTCTTCCTCATGAAAAAAATACTTTATCGATGCACTGTTCTGCTAATATTGGTAAGAATGGTGATACTGCTGTTTTCTTTGGTTTATCAGGGACTGGAAAAACAACTTTATCGGCAGATCCAAATCGTGGATTGATTGGTGATGATGAACATGGTTGGGCAGATGGTTCTGTTTTTAATTTCGAAGGAGGATGTTATGCAAAATGTATTGACCTAACTGCAGAGAAAGAACCTGAAATTTGGGACGCTATTAAATTTGGCGCTATTCTCGAAAATATTAATTTTATTGAAAATACATCATCGGTTGATTTTGCCGATAGCACGAAGACTGAAAATACGCGTGTAAGTTATCCAATCGATCATATCAAGAATGCTGTTCATCCATCGGTAGGAGGAAATCCAAAAAATATTTTCTTTTTAACTTGTGATGCCTTTGGAGTATTGCCTCCAATTTCTAAATTAACTGCAGAGCAAGCGATGTATCATTTTATTTCTGGTTATACAGCGAAAGTTGCCGGAACAGAAGTAGGCGTAACAGAACCACAAACTACTTTTTCGGCTTGTTTCGGAAGAGCATTTTTACCATTGCATCCAGCAAAATATGCGGAGTTGTTAGGAAAGAAAATGAAAGAGAACAATGTAAATGTTTGGTTAGTGAATACAGGATGGTCTGGTGGAGCGTATGGCGTTGGATCCAGAATGAAATTGAAATTTACTCGTGCCATGATTACGGCTGCATTAACTGGCGAATTGGAAAAAGTAGCCTTTGATACTTTACCCGTATTTAATTTAGCTATTCCGAAAGAATGTAAAGAAGTGCCTGCCGAAATTTTAAATCCGCGTTCTACATGGGCAGATAAAAATGCTTATGATGCTACCTTGAATAAATTAGCTGGACAATTCGTTAAGAATTTTGAGCAATATGAAAAAGGAACTGCAGCAGATATTTTAGCAGCTGCACCAAAAGCAACAGTGAATGCTTAATTGATTTAATCTTTAATGATATCATAAGGCTCCGAATGACGGGGCCTTTTTTTTGTGTCGAAAATTAAGTTTAATGCGAACAACAAACCAAAAAAGATAATATAAAATAGATGTATACTTATTATGGTTTGATCTCCGTCTTTAGAAATATAGTTATTGGGCGGTGTGGTGTTTTGCATTAAAATTAATATGCTTCTTAGAATTAAGAGAATGTACATCATATGAAAAGAAATATTTCTTTTAGTAGAAAAGAAAATCATAAATGAAAAAACTAATACGAATAATTGGAAGTAAAATCCAAGATTAAAATCAAATATAAAGGCATGCACAAAAATTTCAATGAATTTATCAGGGGCTAAAATTTGAAATTTGAAAATTGGAAGAAATCGCCAGTTTTCTTCAAATGGTAAAAAGAATGTGGATATAATTAAAATCGATAATATCATCATCACAGAAAAATTTATTCTCTGTAAAAATATAAGCCATTTGTTTTTGTTCGTCATTTTGAATTTGAGATTTGATTATTTTTTGAAAGTTTTTTCTATCCATTCTTCTAGTGGAATCAAATTTTCATTGGCCAAATTATAATACAATACTTCATCATGCTTCGGATCAACTTAAAAATTTAAAAGTGTTGCAATATTATTCCCATTGTCTTCATCCACTTTCATCCAATAGTATTTTATTTTCGTTTCGGTAGAATTAGCTGTTATCCAAAAAGTGAAATGATTTTTATCTTGGCTGTTTTTTGAAGTTTCATCTACAAGAAAATTTACTTCTGGCAATACTTCTACAGGTGAAACACATTTATCTTCTTTAGAAATTTCTGGTTTAACTTTTAAAATGGTAATTGGTTTTTTAGTTTCAGGTTTTTCAGTTTGATCCTTTTTTCGGGGGAATTAATGTAGAATATTAGAAATAAAAAAGAAAGAATAAATATAGTTTTCATATTATAATTTGACTTTAAAGATAGTCAAATTCAAGGTCACAATTTGGAACATTGACTTCATATTCTACTATTTTCATGATAACAATTTGTGATCTTGAAAGAATAGATTTACTATACTTTATCCTTCGATACGCTCGTGCCTCGCTACTCAGAATGACTACGTAATGTTTTATGTATGGTCATCCTGAGTAGTTTCGAGTCTTCGAGAAACGTATCGAAGGATGAAATAAAAAAGCCTCAATTTTCACTGAGGCTCAAATCCGAAATTCGAAATTGGAAATCCGAAATTTTGATGTTACGCTTCTTGCGCCTGATTAATTCTACTGCTTCCCAATTCTCTGGCGAAATCCATGAAAACTTTATAAGCAGGAGTGAAAACAAAACGATCATCACCATTTTTCTCAATGATATTTCTTCTGTTCATCATATTCACAAAATTCTTGCGGCTATCTTTATCCTTCAATTGTTTGTTTGAATTCACAACTTCTGGATAAGAAGAATTTGTGAAATAATGATCAATGGTTTCCATTTCAAATTCAGAAAACTGAATTAAATCCATGAAGTTTTTCCCATCTTTATCTATTTCATAACAAAGTAAGGCAAGAAAAATACTCACATCTCTCGATAAAGTTTCATTGGTTTCACCCGAAACGATATACGAATAATCATGTGTTACTTTCAAATCATAATTGAAACTCTCTTTGAAAAAATCAATATAAAATCCTTCATTCTGTTTCAAAGAAATAAAAGAATCTTCGCCTGCTAGAAGGAATTTTCCGTCTAACAAATCATGAATAATGTCGCGGTGGTGTTTAGGATATTCCATATTTCGATATTTTTATCATTGGTACTTTTAAAGATAATTCGTCTGTATATATTTTTTGAGTAGAGATTTCATCGCTTACTTCCAATTGGAAATCTTCTTCGAACAATAATCCCATCAAAGAAAAGAACTTTTCAGTTTCGATTTTTTGATATTCTCCTTCTAGCGTATCCACCGCCCAGCCAAAGAAATTTTCTATTGGTAATTTTTGTTCCAATTTCATTCGATATGCTTCACGATTGAAAATCCAATTATCGTGTAAAGTTCCGTCTTCTTC
>CAMBFX010000118.1 GCA_945865695.1 Chryseobacterium gleum
TCTTTTTCAATTTCAGTTAATAATTCGTTTACTGGTGCATCTGCATTATTAGGATCTGCTTCGATGGTAATTTCTTTTCTCGTTCCAAAATGCCGAATACTTACATCACCTCGCTGAATTTTATAATCAATCAATTCGGATAATGGATAGGATTCTCCTGTTAAAGTTTTTATTCTGAAATTATCAAATTTTCCTAAGCTATTTCTATCGGGAATTGGAAAACGAGTATATACTCTTACTTCATCCTCACCAATAATTAATTTTTGTGCTTCATCACCAAAAAATCCCTGACGTACTTGTCGCGAAATTTCCATTGGTGTTAATTGCAACATGAACGCTTTCGGTTTCAATTCAAAATCTATTTCTTGTGTACCGAGCGGTTGATTGTCGACCACGTCCTTCAATACTCCTAAATCAACCATTTTTTCCTTGACAAATTCTTTAGCTAATTTCAATTGATCTAAATCATCACCTGTTAACATGATGGCTACCTTTTTTCCAAAACGACTTTCTCCTCCAATCGTAAATTTCTCAGGTCCTTTAATCGGGCCAATTTCTTTTCTAATTCTTTCTATCACTTCGAATGAGGAAACGTTTTTTCCTTCTAAATCTAATTCAATTCGAATATTACCAGCATGCGCACCATTTTCTTCTAATCCATCAGCACGACCAATCGTCAAAGTAGTTTGTGTGATAATCGTATCGCCAGTTTCTTTAATCAATTCATCTCTTACTTTGTAAATTTTCTGCTTACACATTTCAAGATATTCTTCCGTTTGATATTCTCTCTCTCCAGGTTTAAAAGCAGCTTCAAGAGTGACAGAATCAAATTGAATATTTGGAAAGAATGTTGCTTTGATTAATCCATTCATTAAAAAACCAACAATGACAAAAACGAAAAGCAAAGGAAGAAAAACAGTTTGACGATACCTTTTCAAAAAACCGCCCATCATCCAAGCATATCCATCACGCATCCAATCGATGCTTTTATTCATTTTTTTTCTGAGTTTTGCATACCAACCAATATCAAAAGGTTTCAACATAGATTCTTTTCCCAAATGTTGCGGAAGCGTTAACAAGGCTTCTACCAATGAAAACAATAGACAAGCCACCACTGCAAATGCCATTTCACGCATCATTTCAAATGGGCCACCCACATACATCAATAATGCAAAAGCAACAACTGTTGTCAAAACAGAACTCACCACCGAACTAAAAACTTCTACCGTTCCATCCAATGCAGCACGCATCGGTGATTTTCCTTTTTCATAATGCGTATAAATATTTTCACTGATTACAATTCCATCATCCACTAAAATTCCCACTACTATAATCATCCCGAAAAGAGAAATCATGTTAATAGTCATTCCATACAGCCATCCGATGGCAAATAATCCTAAAAAGGAAATTGGAATTCCAAAAGCTACCCAGAAAGAAATTCTCAAACTCAAAAAGAATCCTAAGCAAATTAAAACGAGAATCATTCCCATTATTCCGTTGCTCGTTAGCATATCTATACGTTCTTGCAACATATCATTAAACATGAAAACAATATTCAATTTAAAATCCTTGTTTTCTTTATTGAATTTTTCAACATAGGTTTTTAAATCAGATGAAATTAATCCTAAATCTTCGCTCGGTAATTTTTGCACCATAATGGAAACAGAGCGTTTACCATCTAAATAAGATTTTAACGGACTATCTGCAAACTGATATTTAACTTCTGCCACATCACCAATGGTAATGAGTTGCCCGTTAGGTGTTGCACGCAAAACAATTTTTTCTATTTCTTCTGCTTTAGTAGTTCTTCCTCTATAACGAATGATGTATTCTTCTTCATCGGTTTTTACCGTTCCTCCTGTCATATCCACATTACTTGAGCGAATAGATGTTACTAATTGGTCAAAACGTAAATTATAGGCGAGTAATTTTTCTTCATTAATTTCAATTGACATTTCCACTAATGGGTAACCAATCACGTTAACTTGTGAAATAGAAGGAATGGCTAATAAATCATTTTTTATTTTATCTCCTTTTTCTTTTAAGGCAAATAAATCATCAGGGCCTGAGAGTGAAACGAAGGCGGCCATTCCTCCCATACTGCTTACTTTTTGCCGCCTGATAATTGGCTTTTCTGCTCCTGCTGGAAATGAATTAATACTATTAACGGTATTTTCCACGTCCGTTAACATTTCATCCATATCTGCATCTGATAAACCTTCAATTCGAATGCTCGCCATATTTTCGGCAGAATTGGAAGTCATTTTTTTGACTCCCACCAATCCTTCGAGAGCTTGTTCAATTTTGGTAGTTACTCCAATTTCCATTTCCTCAGGTGAAGCACCTGGATACATTACATTAACAGTAATAATTCTGTTTTCTATTTCAGGGAAAAATGATTTGCGCATATTGAGCATACTCAATACACCAAAAATCACCGTAAGAAAAACAAATGCATTTCCCCAAATCGGATTAGCAATAAAAAAGGCAACTAATCTTCTCATTTCTTCGCTTCTTTAAGAGGTAAAAACAAAGATTCTTTGGTAACTTGAGTTACTGGTTCGCGAATTATCATTTCCCCTTTTTCAATTTCCAAAGCCAAAATTTCATTCTTTAAAACAAATCCTGTCTTTAATTCTTTTTTAACCAGTGAATAAGCATTTATGGTTGTATCGCGTTCTTTGCCCTCTTCTGAAGTTAATTTTTCCTTAACGGTTTTTTTCTTTAAAACATAATAATGATTTTCATCTGGTAAAGCTCTACGTGGAATTTTCACTGTGTTTTCCATCGCGCCACAATTTATTTCTGCATTCAAATACATTCCATTAAATAAAACATCGTCTTTCTTTTTAATAATAGAAACATAAACTGGAATAGATTGTGTGGTTACATTCACAAATTCACCTATGCGAATTACTTTACCTTCATAAGTTTTATTTCCTGAAGTAGAGGTTAACTCTACGGGCATTCCTATTTTTATATTGGTAATGTTTCTTGCATCCACCGGAATTTCAACTTCCAAATCACCTGTTCTGATTAATGTAGCAATTCGAGTTCCTGGATTAACCACACTACCCGGTTCTACAAAAACATCAGTAATACTTCCATCAAAAGGGGCAACGATAGCGTATTTCCATAGGCGTTCTTCATCTGCTTTGATATTAAAATATTCGGTAAAGATATTTTTAAGAGAAATAAAAGTTTTTTCTTTTTGTGATTTTGTTTGGGGAAGATCGGGTAAAACTTTGTCTACATCAATTGATTCAAAAAAGTTTTTCCAGTTTTCATAATTATTCGAATAATCCAATTTTAAATCGGGAAGCGCATTTGCCAATAAATTCATGAAACTACTTTTGCGAGCTTGCAAGGTTAAGCGTGCATCATTATTACGAATGGAATAAAGCATTTGCCCTTTATTAAAAGAAACACCTGGTTTGATTGTTTTTCCCGATTGAATTAATAATCCTTGCACTTCTGCCGATATATCTACTTTTTGCGAAGTAGAAATTCTTCCACTTCCTTCAATTATAATATTGTTTGCAGTTGGATCTGCCGTAAGAATTTTTACATACCTAACGGATGATTCTTTTTTAGAGGCTTCATCCAACTCAAATTTTTCTTTGTTACTCATGAGTGTGAAAAGACCCCAAATCAAGAGAAGAAAAAATAATGGAATGACGAAATAACGAGCTTTCATTTATCTAATTTATCGTAAAGTTAATAAGATGCAAATGTAGTTTATTTGTACCTACACGAATCGCTTACTAGGTAGATAAACGGTAATTCCAGGTAAACAAATCGTTTCCTTTGGGTTAATAACTTTGTTAATAATCAAACAATGGTTTAAAATTTCACGACTTGATGATTTTGTATTTTTGGTTAATTCGTAAACCTCACAGTTGAATGTCATTACTGACCATTTTTGGAAGAAAAAAAGTAACAGACGACAAGCTCTCCGCTGCCTTCGTTAACTCTTTGGTAACAACTGTAGAACAGGGTTTCCCAGAGGTTGCAGCATTGATTAATGAGGATACGGAATTCATAAAAAAGCCAAATATTGACCCTGCTAATGATTCGCGTTTTTTATTAATTGTGTTAGTGGGCAATATCAAAATGTTGAGTGATTCGTTTGATGTTCCAACGGAGCATAAATTAAAGGAACAGATTTTTGAAAGAGCTGCGTTGATTTTTGATACCGATGTAGAGACCTTCGCTAAGCTTTATGCTGAGTATAGTGAATTCATGATGCGTGCTAATTATCCGTCAAAAAATGTAGTGTATGCGATGGCTCGTTGTGTTTTTTATAAATACGATTTGAATGCTTGTCAGTCGGACTATTTCAAAAACCTCAACACACCCAACCCAATTATTTTGAAAAAAATGAATGAAGTGATGGGTAATTTTGTTTGGAATTGGGCAAGTTTCTTTGAGAGGTATAAGGTTTCCATTTAATCGTCAATTGAGTTGGGGAACCAACATTTCTATCATATCGAAATAAAAAAGTCCTGAATGATTGGGACTTTTTTTATTTGAATTAATCGATAGAAACATTTTGGTTTGATTTTCGTATATTTGTTTAGAATATGAAATCACATCCACAATATATTACTAACGAAAAGGGCAAAAAAGTTGCAGTCATTTTACCTATTCAGGAATATTATAAGATAACAGAAGATTTGGAAATGTTGGAAGATATTAAGCTTTACGATGCTGCAAAAAAGTCAAAAGAACCTTCTATTCCTATAGAAATTGCCTTTAAGCGGATTGAAGCCAAACGTAAAAGGAAATAATGGCTTATCAAATTACTATTCATAGAAATGCAATGAAGGCATTGGTAAAAATAAATGAACCTTATTATTCGAATATCAAAAAAGCCATTTATCAATTAGGTAAAAATCCAAGACCGAACGATTATCAAAAATTAAGAGGAAGGCCCGGATACAGAATCAGAGTGGGAAATTATAGAATAATCTATGAGATTTATGATAAAGAACTTTTGATTGATGTAATTGATTTAGGTCATCGAAAGGAAATTTACGAATAATTAATTCGAAAAAAATGAAATAAAAAAAGCCCCAAATGCTCGGGACTTTTTTATTTAAAAATCAATTCTTATTTACATTCTTTACTCATCTCATAGAATTTCTCGTGAAATATTGATGCGTGAATTTTTTCGCATTCTTCCATTTCCTTTTCGAATTTTTCTTTGGCGACATAAATTGCTTCGCCTGGGTTTAAAACTGGATTTTCCATTTCATCTTTAAACATCCTTTCTTTAAGATACCATTCACTGTATTTGCAAACATCTTCTTGGGATGCTTCTTTATTTTATTAAGATTCTCCGCAAGTAAAATGCAATGTTACAGGTAAAATGTAAAGTAGTTTTTTGATCCTCTTTTTTTTGATTTATTTAAAGCTAAAGCATTCAAAAATTAAGATTTATTTTTGGCTAAAGCCGTATAACAGCATAATTTATTTAAATCAATCGGCTGAAGCCGATTGTTAGAGAAAACTAGCTCTGTTTCATTTGGCTAAAGCCAGATAATAACACCGATTTTAAACAATCAATAGATTAAAACCGATTGCTATTTCAAATTAAAATGCTCTTCCGCCATTCCTGCAATTTGTCCACCAATGGCCAAACAAGCCGTTGCGGCTGGCGAAGGTGCATTTAAAACGTGAATGGAATTCTTGCTGTATTCTATTCTAAAATCATCACGTGTATCTCCTTTTTTATTTAATAACATGGCACGCACTCCGGCTCTACCTGGATGAATATCTGCCATAGTAAGAGAGGGAATCATTTTTTGCAATGATTTCAAAAATAATTTTTTGGAGAATGCTCTACGATATTCATTCACACCAAAGAGCATATTATCAAAAAACAATTGCCAAGTTCCCCAATAGGTTAAAGCATCAATAGTATCTTTCCAATCGAAATCTGTTTTACCGTATCCTTCACGTTTGAAAGTGAAAACAGCATTAGGCCCACATTCGATATCATTGTTGATGACCATTCGAGTAAAATGCACACCCAAAAATGGAAAATCTGGATTAGGTACAGGATAAATTAAATTTTTCACTTTGTGTTTTGCTTCGGGAGTCAATTCATAATAATCTCCTCTAAAGCCCACTACTTTCTCTTTTATTTTCACCTCATCCATTTTTGCTAAACGATCGGCTTGTAATCCTCCACAGAAAATCATTTTCTTTGCGGTGAAGTTTCCTTTATCAGTAACAATGGTATTTTCATTTTCTCCGTGTTGGATGCCGATAACCTTATGTTCCAACATTACTTTTGAATTGGAATTTGTGGCTAACGAAATCTCCGCTAATTTCTCTGTGGTAGCTCTGAAATCAATAATACCTGTGCAAGGCACCCAAAGTCCTGCGATACCTTCTACAAACGGCTCTATTTCCTTTATTTTATCGCCTGATATTTTTTCTAACCCTTCAATTTTATTGGCCATTCCATTCTGGAAAATTTTCTCCATGCTTTTCAGTTCCTTCTTCTCGGTTGCTACCACCACTTTTCCACAAACATCATGAGCAATTTTATTTTGTTTGGCAAAGGCTACTAATTCATGTCGACCTTCTACACAATTTTTCGCTTTGAGAGATCCAGGTTTATAATACAATCCTGAATGAATTACTCCCGAATTATTTCCGGTTTGGTGATCGCCCAAATGTTTTTCCTTTTCAAACAAAACAATTTTTGCAGTAGGGAAACGGGTTTGTAATTTATACAAGGTAGCGGCTCCAACAATCCCTCCACCGATAATAGCTATATCAAAATGATTTTCCATAAAAATATTTATTCAACGTGATTATGTTTTTTAACTCTTAACAATAATAAAAACCCAATGATAAAAAATGAAATTAAAACCAAAATAGGCGTTCGCATTCCTGAACTCATTTCATTGATGATTCCGAATAAAGCCATTCCTAATACAATACTTAATTTTTCACAGATATCATAGAAACTAAAATAAGATGCATGGTCGGTAGTTTCAGGTAGCATTTTAGAATAAGTAGAACGTGATAATGCTTGAATTCCTCCCATAATTAATCCAACCACTGCAGCAATCACATAAAAATGTTCGGGTGTATAAACAAAAAGATAGGTGGCGATACAAACTAATGCCCAAATAACGGTAGCTAATCGAAGTGTAAAAAGATTTCCCCATTTGCGCGAAAGGAATGAAAATAAAAATGCACCACCAATGGCCACAAATTGGATAATCAAAATGGTGGTGATTAATTGTCCTGATTCCATTTTAATTTCTTCAGATCCAAAATGATTAGCGATAAGCATGATGGTTTGAACTCCCATGTTATAAACGAAAAATGCGAATAAAAATCTTTTAAGGTTAGGGGTGTTTTTCAAATCCAAGAAAACTTTTTTAATCTCTAAAAATCCTTTTGAGAATTTATTTCCTTCAGGTTTTTTGCTATAAACGTTGGTAGGAAGATGGTAAAAAGTTATTTGCGAAAAAATAACCCACCAGGCTCCCACCATCAAAAAAGCATTCTGCATGATTTCCATTTTTTTCGCACCTTGATCTTCTGGCACACTCATGATGAGATAAAGATTTAAAATCAACAACAGAGCACTTCCTAAATATCCCAATGCAAAACCTTTTGCACTGAGTTTATCTTGTTTGTCTGGAGTGGCTATTTCAGGAAGAAAAGAATTATAAAAAACTAAACTTCCGCTATAACCAATGCAAGCTAAAATAGAAAAAATTATTCCGATGTATAAATGATCCTTATCAAAAAAATAAAGCATGGAACAAGAAATGGCTCCGATATAGGTGAACATCTGCATGAATCTTTTTTTGTATCCTCCATAATCGGCAATACCAGAAAGAATAGGAGCAATGAAAACAATCATTAAATAGGCAAAGGCTATAATGAAATCATAAAACGTTGTATTCTTTAAAGTAATACCCAAGAAAGTCACCTCAGCTCCTTCTCCACCGGTAACAATTAAATAATAAATCGGGAAAACAGTAGAAGTAATAACGAGATTATAAACGGAATTAGACCAATCGTACATGGCCCATGCGTTCATTAATTTCGGATTATTTTTCTCTAGTTTTGACTTTATCACTCTTTAAGTTTTGCGAAAGGTATAAAAATAAAAAAGGAGGCTTTCGCCTCCTTTTTAATATTTCTGAACATTGATCCCGAAATAAATTCGGGATAAGTTCGACTAAGCCTTTTGTTGTATGCCATGCATTAACAAAATTCAAGTCTCACTTACTTCTGAACATGGAACTCGACTCTTCGATTTTTTGCTTTACCCACCTCACTCGTTTCAGTAGTAGCAGGTTCAGCATCATCGTGAATTTTTACTTTTACACGAGATGCATCGATTCCAGCTTCGGCTAATACTTTCAATACATTATCCGCTCTCTTCTTTGCCAAATCTTTATGTGTTTCATTTGTTTCAGCAGCTTTTACTTCTGATTTATCCGAATGACTATGTAATTCTACTTTCATATCAGGGTTTTCATTTAAAACAGTTACTAATTGATTTACTTTATCTAAATAAATACTTGTTACTTCATTTTTCAATTGATCAAAAAGAATTTTGCACTGATCGATTTTTTGGTCAACCGTAAATTCTTTATTAGAAGAAAAATCTTCGGTAATCACCACATGAGCCTTTTCAGTCGTCTTTTTCTCACATTGACATTGTTCAACACTATCTAAAATAAAAATTTCAATAGCATCTACATAATAATAACCAATTCCTAATTGAGTAGAAACCCCTTTAGGTTTTGTTACCTTTTCAGTTTTCGTATCTTTAGTAATTGAAAAATTACCAATGGTAAGAAATTTCTCTCCACCTTCTGCTTTATAAATAGAGCAAATCGTTTCCCAACCAAAAACAACATTAAAAACTTTGTTTTGGCTATGCTTTACTTGCGCATCAACCAATAAACTTTTCTTATCTTCAGTGGCTAATGAATTTTTAGATAAATGTGCTCCGATATTATTGACTGCATATTTTGAATTATCCGCTAAACTCACTTTGAATCGAACACAATATTCTTGGTCTTTCTTCATTGTACCTTCTAGTTCAGTAGTGACATAAGTACGCGGTTGTTTATCTCCGAAACTATACATTACTATCCCGGCATAATTATCACCATTTTCAGGTTTCTCATGTCCATAGGTATTAGCATCTGTTCCAGTTAAAACATCTTTATCATTCTTTCTGGTATAAATATCTGCTTTTAAACCAGTAGGTGAATCCCAACCAGTGGCAAAATGAATTGATTTATCTTTCTTCAATTTTTTAGTTCCGGTATCTTCGAAACTACCATTTTTTACCCAATTATCATCTTCAGTTTGTGCCCCTACATTAAATGCTAATACACTTAGGAAAAGGACTGATAAAAATTTCATTTTCATAATTTATACTTTTTTAAATTCTTTAACTGTTTCAATAAAACATTTTACATTTTCTGGATTTGTATCGGGATACACTCCGTGCCCTAAATTAGCAATATGCTTGCCATTTTCAAAACTTCGGAGCATTTTCAACGTTTCTGCCTTAACAGATGCAAAATTTCCATACAAAGCGCATGGGTCTAAATTGCCTTGTAAAGTCTTCCCATCTCCAATTATTCTTCTGCTCTCTCTCATATCCATATTCCAATCCAATCCTATAGTTCTGCAATTCAGAGTGGAAATTTCCTTTCTTGCAAACCAAGCACCTTTGGCAAAAACAGTTACGGGAACATCAGTAATTGCATCCGTTATTTGCTTAAGATACCGCACACCAAATTCTGAATATTGCTCAGGTGTTGGAAATCCAGCCCATGAATCAAATAACTGAAGCATATCGGCACCTGATTTAATTTGCATTTTAAGGTAAGCAATAGTAGTATCCGTAATTTTCTGTAAAGCTTTATGGCAAAGATCTGGATGGGTATATAACAACTTCCGTGCCTTAGAAAAAGTTTTTGATCCCTGCCCTTCAATTATATAACTAAGTATGGTAAATGGTGCGCCTGCAAATCCAATCAAAGGAACCCTTCCATTTAACTCCTTCTTGGTAATTTTCAATGCTTCGCCAACATAACTTAAAGAATCATAAACATCGGGCACATTTAGAAATTTTAAATCTTCTTCGGATTTCAATGTTTTTTCAAACCATGGTCCTTTTTCTTCGAGCATTTGATAAGTAAATCCCATGGCTTCTGGAACAACCAAAATATCAGAAAAAATAATGGCTGCATCCACCCCTAAAATATCAACTGGTTGAATAGTGACTTCAGCCGCTCTTTCGGGAGTTTCAACTAACTCTTTGAAACCTTTAAGTTTACTTCTTACTGCACGATATTCGGGTAAAATTCTTCCAGCCTGACGCATGAGCCAAACGGGATAACGTTCGATTTCTTCGCCACGAGCGGCTCTTAAAATGAGATCATTTTTTAA
>CAMBFX010000119.1 GCA_945865695.1 Chryseobacterium gleum
CTTAAATCCAAGAATGACGATTGGTGAAGCTATCATGGAGCCCATGCGCGTTCATGGAATTGGAAATAACGAATCGCAAAGAAGAAATAAAGTAATTGAGATTTTGGAAAAAGTAAATATGCGCGCAGCTCATTTTTCGAGATATCCACACGAATTTTCTGGTGGACAACGCCAGCGTATTTGCATTGCCCGAGCTTTAGCTTTAGAACCTAAATTTATCATCTGTGATGAGTCTGTTTCTGCTTTGGATGTTTCGGTTCAAGCGCAAGTTTTGAATTTATTGAATGATTTAAAAAAAGAATTCGGTTTCACTTATATTTTTATCTCTCATGATTTATCTGTAGTGAAATTAATGAGCGACCGAATGGTAGTGATGAATCACGGTGTAGTAGAAGAAATTGGTGATGCAGATGAAGTTTATAATAACCCTCAATCTTTCTATACGAAATCATTGATTGAAGCAATACCAAAAGGTGAAGTGGATGATATCAAAAAGAATTTGGCAAGAAAACAAAAGGTGAATTAACCTTTACTGAATGGCTTTTAGCTCCATCATATTTCTGTTTTATTTTCTTCCTTTTTTCTTTCTTGTTTATTATTTCAGTCCAAAAAAAATAAAAAATTCTGTTTTACTTCTCGGAAGTGTTTTTTTCTATAGCTGGGGAAGTCCCATTTTCATATTCGTTATTTTATTCACCACCTTTCTAGATTTCTTTTTGGTTAAAGCCATGTACCAATCCAAGGGTCGTAAATGGATTTTTTTAGTTATTTCACTCACAATAAATCTTGGATTACTATTTTACTTCAAATACTTTAATTTTTTCATTGATAATTTTAATGGTGTTTCCTCCGTTTTTGGTGCGCCTCCCGTATTTTGGGAAAAAATTATTTTACCCATTGGAATTAGTTTTTATACTTTCGAAAGTCTAACTTATATTATTGATGTTTATCGAAAAGAACATAAACCATTGGATAGTTTTTGGGATTACCAATTGTATATTCTTTTATTTCCGAAATTAATTGCCGGACCCATTGTTCGCTATTCTCAAATATCCGAACAAATCTCCAATCGCTTTACTAGCGATACTATTCAAAATCGATTGGCGGGATTAATGAGATTCATTATAGGATTATCTAAAAAAGTTTTAATTGCAAATGTGCTTGGAGAAACAGCGGATGGAATTTACGAAACACTTTCTCCCGAACAACAAACTCCTTCATTACTTTGGATTGCCTCTTTCGCTTATACATTTCAAATTTATTTTGACTTTTCTGGGTATACCGATATGGCTTTAGGTTTATGTTTGATGTTAGGTTTTCGAATTCCCGAAAATTTCAATTTCCCTTATATTTCTGGAAGCATCACAGAGTTTTGGAGAAGATGGCATATTTCCCTCGGTAGTTGGATGAAAAATTATATTTATATCCCATTAGGTGGGAATAAAATAAGCGTAAGTCGAGGCTATATCAATTTAAGTATTGTCTTTCTAATTTCCGGTTTCTGGCATGGTGCTTCTTGGAATTTTATCATTTGGGGATTATTTCATGGAGTATTTATGATAGCAGAAAGGCTTTTCATTTTACGTTATACTCAAAAATTACCTCCAATCATCAAAGTCATTTTTGTATTTTTTATCATCAACATCAGTTGGGTTATTTTTAGAACTGAAAATATAGAAGAATTAAAAATAATTCTTACACAAATGTTCTCTTTTCATAATACTCATTCTATCGATTATGAAATATCCTTTAAGTTTTATTCCATCCTAATTTTAGCCTTTATTTTATCTTGGTCTGGGCTAATCAAACAATGGGAATCATTTACACAAGATTCTATTTCCTTCTATACTGGAACTAAAAGTAGAACTATTATTTTAACAGTTATTTGTCTCGTTCTACTTCTCATTTCTCTGGCCAACGTGGTGGGAGCTAATTTTAATCCATTTATCTATTTTCGATTTTGAACAAGAATAAAATAATATCGCGGATATGTTTTGCTGTTTTATTTTCAGCTTTCCTTCTTGTGCATTTACAATCGTTAACGGGATTCATGAAAGAACGACCTTTAAACGGTTATTTTATCAATCATTCTAAATTGCCATTATCCTCAGAAAATTGGTTTAATGGTTCGTTTCAGGATTCACTCGAATTATATTTGAAAGATTCCATTTCTTTAAAGTCCTCCTTCGTTCGATTAAAAAATCAAATTGACTTTTCCATTTTTCGTCATTTGAATGTAAAAGATGTGAGCATTGGAAAAGACAATTACTTTTTCCGATACACTCGATATTTTGTATATGGAGGGGATTACCATGGTGATAATAAACTAGAGCAAGATGTTCTTCGGCTAAAAAGGGTCCAGGATACACTGAAGAAAAAAGGTAAGTTTCTTGTATTTGTTATCGCACCTGATAAGCTATGGATTTACAATGAATTTTTGAACGATCCGAATGTTTTAAATCCAAATAGCACAAAATATTATGATACTTATGTGAAATTAATGAATAAATACAATTGTGATTTCATCGATTTGAACGCTGCTTTTTTAGAATTAAAACCGAAATCAGAATACGCATTATTCGCTAAAGGAGGAAGTCATTGGACAGAATTTGGTGCGTTTTTCGGATTAGATAGTATCGTTAATTATATTAAGAAGAATACAAAATATACATTTCCCAAGCCCGTTATAATTAAATCAAATGTGGATGGAAATCCATGGTTTTTTGATGAAGATATTTTTAATGCAAGTAACCTTCAATTTAATATTCCTGAGAATAATTTATTCCTTCACCCAAAATTAAGCTCTCCTAAAAAAGAAAGAACAACTAAAGCTATATTATGTGGCGATAGCTTTTGTCATGCCATCTGTTGGCAAGATTTTTACGCCAATTATTTTCATGAAGAATCCACATTTTGGTACTATAATAGAGTGATTAACAAAGCAAATAATAAATTGATTGGCGATGTGACAGAAAAAAACGCAAGAATATTCATTAAAAAATCGGATATTTACATTGTTCTGTTTTCAGCAGGTAATGTTGGAAATTTTGAATATGGGTTTTTAAACCATTTTGAAAAATGAAACTAAGCATCATCATACCCGTTTACAACGAAGAAAAATTAGTTCCTCAGGTGATTGAAAAATTATTGGCGGTGAATTATACTTCTCATATTTCTTCTTACGAAATTGTTATTGTTGATGATTGTTCAACCGATAAAACAAATTCTGTTATTTCTGATTTCATTCGAGGAAAAAACAATATTGTTCTTCACCGTCACGAAATAAACAAAGGAAAAGGTGCTGCAGTAAAAACAGGAGTGGAAAAATCTACAGGAGATATTATCGTAGTTCAAGATGCCGATTTAGAATTAGTACCCGAAGATATTCCATTAATGATTTCTACTCTCGCAGACTTAAAAATCGAATTTGTAAATGGCTCGCGATATATGCCTGGAATTATTCGTCCGCTTTATTCTTATCGTAGATACTATTTCAATAAAATGTTTACCCGTTTAGCTTCATTGCTTATTAATGTTAGATTGACTGATTTGGCTTGCGGATATAAATTATTTACCCGCAATATCTACAATCAATTAAAATTGCGTGAAGATCGTTTTGGTTTTGAAGCCGAAATTTTAATTAAGGTGGCTCGACTCAAAAAAACATTAATTGCTGAAGTGCCCGTGCATTATTTTCCGCGCAATGAAGGCGATGGAAAAAAATTAAGAAATGTAGATGGATTTAAAATATTCTGGGTGATTCTTAAATACGGTTTATTTAGAAGGAATTAATAAAATTACGAGACCCCTCCGTCTCGTTCCTCGACACCTCCCCTTATCAAGGGGAGGAGTAAAGACAGGCATGCTTAAATTCGGTATTTAATTTAGGCCCCATTTCTAAATATTACTAAGCTAAATTTCGGAGATATCTAACTCTTCCCCTTGATAAGGGGAAGTACAGCGAATGCGGGGAAGGGGTCAAAAAAATATTCTCAAAAAGGATTAAAATCATATTCATCTTTCCCTTCTCTGGCCGCATCATAATCTGGAGATTTAATCGTTTCCCAATAAGCCGGATCTTTTATCACTAAAATTCCAAAACTCTGCCAATAGGATTCTTTAGTCATTCCATCCCAATGAATGGCTCCCGATCGATATTGTGCCGTTTGAAAAAGATTAAAACCTACCAATACAAAAGCAATTATTGTAAACAAGGTGAAAAATAATTTTCTTCCCTTCTGAATGAAAAAATGGAAAAAAGCAGCCATCGGAATGGATAATAAAGCATACGAATCAATCATAGCACGTAAACCGAATCCACCTCCATACCACCATGCCCACCAACTAAACAAAACGTAAATATTTAACAATGTAAACGCAAGAACAGGCCAAAATAAATCTTTGTGTTTTTTATAGAGTAATAGGAAACCGAAAACAGCGAAAAACATAATGGGTGTGTATAATAACCAGCCTTTGCGATAACTAAATAATCCTTCCAAAATATGAGGATTGCCAAAATAAAAACGCTCACCCACATACGAATTGAAAAAGAAACTTCCAGTAATATATTTCCAATACAATAACTGAGGAAGCAACATTAGGAAAGAACATAATCCAATAATCAATAGTTGTTTCCATTCTTTGAAAAACATCATGAAATTATTCTTTAAATCTTCAAAACTTTTCACTCCATACAAAACAGGAAAGATGAAAATCAAAATATTCACTGGACGAATCAATACAATCATTCCTCCAATTATACCAACGGCAATACTCCATTTCCAATTTTTATTTTCATGCCATTTTAAAGACAGAAAAATAAAAATAGAAAAAAGCGCGAAATTATAAGTATGCGACATAGCCGCTTCGGTGGTGGTATAAAAAAACATATTTGTCCCAATAGAAATAAAAACTAATACCAATGCCACCACCCAATCATTGAAAAAACGCATCAATACTTTTCGTAAAAAAATCAATCCCATCATAAGATAAAACAAGGAAGAAAGATGAATGTATTTTTCGTAAGGTTCGCTAAATCCATCTGTCTCGTATCCTTTGGCGGTGGCCATAGTATGTGCTACTAAAAAAAATGGCGTATAAAGAATGGCCATTCCCATGGTGGTTTTAATCACTTTTCCTCCATTGGGAGTTGTTTCTGGCCAGAACTGATGTTTATTCTTATAATCATCTTCCTTTCCTTTGGTGAAATCCAATTTCAAATCATGATGTATAAAAGCCGCAGGAAGATATCCATAATAAGAAGTAACGTCCCAATCAATTACATTAGCTTCCTTCCATCGCTTAATATTAAAGTTTACACAATTCATCACTATAAAAATGATGAGAATGCTATAAACAGAAGCGCTTCTAAAATTTGGTTTAATACGATTTATTAATCTTGTAAACATTCAATGTTTTAATTATTCCTGGCTGTAAAGATTTACTCCAAATATAAATTTTTATTGTCTCGTCACCTTTTAATTTTTTTGAAAGTACTGCGTTAGCCATTAACTTCTCCGTTTTTCCTGATCCAATCATTGATATTGGTTCGGCTTTATAAATCAACGTCTCACCATTTTTTTCAATAGAAATCACTAGCATTTTATCAATTTTTGTTTTGAATTCTATGAATTGATATTCCATTTCAACAGAAAGTAATTGCGTTTCGTTGATTCCCTCCATTTCAGAAGCGGGGAATTCTAAAATTGTTGTAAATTCTTCGTCCTCCTTAATTTTCTTTTCTTTTTGAATCACTTTTTTCCATAAAGTGGCTGTACTCTTACTGGCTTTAAATTGCTTTAATAATTCATGATTATTTTTAGTATTTGATTCTACTCGCTTAAAGATATACAACGAGTAAAAATATTTATCCATAATAATGAAGGGCTCGATAGGTTCAAAATAATTAACTAATAGAAAACGTGGGTTATCCATTAATTTGTTTAGTGGTAAGCGTCCTTCGTTGGGCCCAAAATGTGTGTCATAAAAAATAAGTTCTCCTGGCTTGGTCACATTTTCGGGATACTCTCTATCATCAATAATTTCTTTGATTACTGAATGATTAAAAGGATCTCTGTCTAATAAAAAATAAATTAGCGGTTCATAAAAATAAACTTTTGCATCAGCATAAGGAGATTCCTTCATCCAATTAACACCAGCAGCAATTGTTTTTTCTCTTTCTCCATATTTAAACGGAATAGGATTTACTTTAAAGGGAACTTTGATACTAAAAATGCAAAATAAAATCACCATGTATTTGGTGTAAACAGGAGGCAAAGGAATTCGTTTTGAGAAAATATCAATCGATCGCAAAGCGGTAATAGACGCTAATGGAACAATAGCTGCCATTACTCGAATTAAGCCAGCTGAGGCGCCTGTGCCCGTCCACCAAACATAAGAATGAGCAGCGAAATAAACCAACAACAATACTTCAATCAAAATAAAATCAATCTTTACTTTTTTCTCTCGAAATAATAATTGGACGGTCTGTACAATAACTGTTATCCCGCCAATAAAAATTAAAAAGAAAACCCATTTTCCAAAGATGAGCTCGTATTGTTTCACAAAAAATAATAGCTCTCCAGTGCCATATAGTTCACTCGTATCACCATAGGGAATTTGATTAATCAACCATAAAAAATCACTGAAATAAAACCAACCGATAATGGAATAAATCAAAAAGAAAAAACCTAAAAATGGAATGGCTTTCCATTGACGCTTAATGGCAAAAACCAAGGCTATAAATGGATATAAAATATACCCTTCTGTACGAATTAAAAAAAGTGCAGAGAATAAAATAGCTGCCAAAATATATCTTTCCTGTAGAATAAAATAAATAGAAAGTATCAATACTAAACTAAATAAAACCTCTGTCATGGCCGAAGCCATCATGATAAAATAAACCGGCATACTCATCACCATCACCATGGAAGCCCAAGCATAGGACAAATTCAACTTCTTTGCAACTTTCCAAGTGAAATAGGAAGCCAATACTCCACATAAAACATTAAAAAAAATAAAACCTTTAAATCCAAACTGAGCAAAGGGAGCTGAAAGAAAGGTGAAAATGGGTTTTCCCCAATGATCTAAAAACAATTCGGGATAAGTGAAAGCATATTTTGAAACACGGTAATGTATATAATTATCGGCCCCTCCTTCAAAAATTTCAAATTGTAAAGCAAATGCAAAACATATTAAAGTGACTGCCGATAAAAGCAGAACAATGAACCACGGAGTGGATAAAAATTGCTTGATTGAAAATGAATTCACAGAGGTTAAAGGTAGGGAAAAAAGAGGATTATTGGAACATCGGTAATCATTCTAAAGACGCAATGCATCGCGCCTCATATACAGAATATACTACTAAACGGATGCCGTCTCCAACACTTTCTCCTTCACCAGATACTCTGCAATCTGCACAGCATTCGTTGCAGCACCTTTTCTTAAATTATCTGCCACAATCCACATGTTTACTGTTTTCGCTTGAGTTTCATCTCTACGAATTCTTCCGACAAAAACTTCGTCTTTATCATGTGCATCTTTTGGCATGGGGTAATCATAATTTGAATTATCATTCTTCACAATCACACCTTTTGTTTTTCTCAACACTTCTACCAGCTCGTTCAAATCATATTCATTTTCGAATTCCACGTTGGCAGATTCGCTATGTCCGCCCATTACCGGAATACGTACCGTTGTTGCTGTTAATTTTATCGAATCATCGCCCATAATTTTCTTCGTTTCATTCACCATTTTCATTTCTTCCTTGGTATAGCCGTTCTCGGTAAAAACATCAATATGCGGTAAAGCATTCATATCGATACGGTGCGGATAAGCCATTTCTCCTTCTATTCCATTACGTTCATTCATCATTTGGTCTACTGCCTTCTTTCCTGTTCCTGTCACCGATTGGTAAGTGGAAACCACAATACGTTTGATCTTATATTTTTTATGTAAATCATTTAGAGCAACTACCAATTGAATCGTTGAACAATTCGGATTCGCAATAATTTTATCTTCTTTAGTTAACGTGTTGGCGTTAATTTCGGGCACCACTAATTTTTTGGTGGGGTCCATTCTCCAAGCCGAAGAATTATCAATTACAGTTGTTCCTACTTCTGCAAATTTCGGTGCCCACTCCAATGAAGTGCTTCCTCCTGCCGAAAATAAAGCGATATCTGGACGCATAGCAACCGCTTGTTCCATCGTTACCACTTTATACGATTTTCCTTTGTACTTTAATTCTTTTCCAGCCGAACGCTCTGAGGCAACGGGAATAAATTCCGTCAAAGGAAAATTTCTTTCTTCTAAAATCTGGATCATTTTCGTGCCAACTAATCCGGTGGCCCCTACAACTGCAACTTTCATTTATGTTATTTTTTGTTTAAGGTTTAAGGTTCAAAGTTAAGTGAAAACGGTGCCTGGGCGGTATGAGCACAAGAAAGTGCGCATCGAAGCCCGTTTTTTCGTTCTTTGTTATACAAAAGTACTATATTTACACCTGTCACACATAGGCAAAAATGATTAAATCGTTAAAATTTATACTCTGCTTTTTGTTCATTGCGCCTTTTTCATTCGCGCAGGTCAATGATAATTTTAATGATGGAGATTTTACCTTATCTCCCACCTGGAGCGGTGATGATGCTAATTGGACAATTGATTTAAATCAATTACGTACCAATGGACCACCCATCACTCCCACTACTACTTATCTTTCTACAGCTTCTGCAACTGCAACAACTGCCGAATGGAATTTTCTAGCCAATCCTAAATGTGGAACTTCCAGTGGAAATTTTATGGATATAATTTTGATTTCAGATGTTGCCACTATCAATGGAAATTACAATGGCTATTTTGTTCGAATTGGCGGAACTCCTGATGAAGTGAGCTTATTTCGAAAAGATGGCGCATTATCCACTAAAATCATAGATGGAACAGATGGAATCATTGCTTCTTCTTCTAATAATCCTACTCGTGTAAAGGTGATTCGTGATGCTTCTAATAACTTTACTCTTTCAGCAGATGTTACGGGCGGAACGAATTATGTTTCGCAAGGATCAATCATAGATGCCACTTATTTAACGTCTTCTTTTTTCGGAATTGTAGTTACTTATTCTGCTTCTAATAACCTAAAATATTTTTTAGATGATATATATGCTGGGCCGATTATTGTAGATGTAACAGCACCTACTATTTCATCCACTATTGTTCTTTCCTCTACTCAATTGGATGTTTATTTTGATGAGAATGTCGATCAAACAACAGCCGAAACAGAATCTAATTACTCGGTCAATAATTCTATTGGAAATCCCAGTTCTGCATTAAGAGATGTAACGGATTTTAAATTGGTACATCTTACTTTTACAACACCATTTACCAGCGGGTTACAAAATAACATTACCATAAATAATGTGGAAGATTTGAATTCAAATCCCATTGTGAACGGAACAACTAATTTTACTTTTCTTTCAACAGGAACGGCTGGATTTCGTGATGTAATTGTGAATGAAATTTTTGCTGATCCATCACCACAAGTTGCTCTTCCTGCAATAGAATATATTGAACTTTTCAATCGAGGAACGAATAATTACGATTTATCCAATTGGACATTTTCAGATGCATCTTCGTCTGCTACTATTTCTAATTATATTTTGATGCAAGGTGAGTTTGTGATTATTTGTCCTATTGCAGATACCGCATTATTTTCTCCTTTCGGCAGTGTGATTGGTGTTTCGTCATTTCCTTCGCTAAACAATACAGGTGATGATGTGATAATCAAAAATAACAACGGTTCGCTCATTGATAAAGTAAGTTTTTTAGATGATTGGTATGATGATGCTGTGAAATATGATGGAGGTTGGTCGCTCGAATTAAAAAATCCAACCTTGCCTTGTAGTGGTTCTAATAATTGGATTGCTTCTAATGATGCTTCTGGAGGAACTCCTGGAACAATTAATTCTGTTTTTGATAATTCCCCAGATGCAACTGCCCCAAGAATTATTTCTATTTCTGTTTCTTCACTTTCACAAGTCATCGTGAATTTTTATGAAAGTATGGATAGTTTATCAATAACAGGCGCAACCTATACTTTTAGTAATGGAATCACTATAACAAATATTTTACCGATTGGCCCCGAATTCAATTCTGCTATTATTGATTTTACTCCCGTGATTGACTCTCTCACGCTTTACACATTGAATATTTCTGGCGCAACAGATTGTTCTGGAAATTCAATTACAACAACGAATTCCTCCTTCGGTATTGGTGTGAAACCTCGTGCATTTGAGTTAGTC
>CAMBFX010000120.1 GCA_945865695.1 Chryseobacterium gleum
CCTAAAAGATTTCGCTCAGAATAGTTAATCAGGTAGGAATTCACCATTCCGACTTCACCATGAAATTGCTTTAAAAAATTATTTTTTTGAAATCGATAGGAATAAATAATGGGCACGTCAATATAATTCAATCGCAAAATATAGGTGGAGGCATTTCCATTGAGGTCTGGCGGCCTTCTACTTCCTTTTTGTGAAAATGCGATATGAAACTGATAAGCACTTTTTTCATTGATTTGCGCTTTTACACATAATCCACCATATGCACCAAATTGATTAAATCCCCAAAGATCATCACCAGATACTTGCGAAGTATTTAATGCGGCAGAAATTCCGGTTGTAAACACTGGTTTTTGAGCAGAGGCGCTCAAGGTAAAACTTAAAAAGAAGACCAGTATTTTAATCTTACAAATGCTGTTCGATAACTTGTAATATTTCTTTTGTTGCATCATCATAAACATACGCAACAAAACTGATATGTTCGGCATTCCATTCCGGTTTTATATCCACATTGTATCCTTTTACGATTTCTTGCCCTATTGTAACTCCTCCCGTTGCAATAGAAGCGCCCCAGGTTCCATTAACCGCACCACGAAATACATGGCGGTGCATATAAAATTCAATGTTTTCATCCAGTGGATAAGTAGGGTCACCGTTCAAGCCATTGATTTGCCAATCTACTATACTGTCTTCAACTACATAAACTACTAGATTATAATTACCACCGAGGTTTTGCAAAAATTCTGTTTCTATATAAATACAAGCTTTATCAAAAGCAACATCGTAATTTATTTCCATTTGTAAATTGGCTTGTAAAGGTAAACTGAATCTATCATCAATGGCATTATTCCAATCCCCAACATCCACAACATTTGAAGAATTATAGTTGGCGCGATCTACTAATCCGATTGGAACATAAGCAAATCCTGTAGCTCCTCCGAAATATTCAGAGTAACTATTAGTTAGATTTCCGAAATTATCTCCATCAGTCGTTCTGTATTCTGAAAGAAATTCGGTTCCACTTGTCAATGGTTCTGCAAGATCAGTGGCATGCATTCCTACAATAATTAAATGTTTTCCTTGACCTTCCAATGTATTTTGATATTGAATTGCATTATAAGTTGCGCCTGGACAATTTGGACAACGATGTCCCGTAAAATCTTCAAGCAAAACATTGCGTTGTGTATTCAAATTACTATCAAAAATCGGCTCCGTACAACTGGCCGGTTCAGCTACTTGCTGTGGATAAGGAAATTCTACCTTATCACAAGAAGAGAAAATCAGAATAGTGATTAGAACAAAATAAATGGGCATTAAATTTTTCATATAATTTAAAATGTACTGGTGATACTTAAGGTAAATCCATTGGAAGCAGGAACCGGTCTACATACTCCTCCTACGCAAAATAAGCCGGCACGTTGTTTACCATAACCGATTGCTATTCGATTCGTTCCTTTCGTATATCCTCCAGTGAAATAGGGATAATGTAATTCTTTTTTATCATCAGGATTATCATAATTGTATTGATCAAGAACAGCTAAAAACCAATGAGGCGAAACAGTATATTCCAATAAAACTGTAGCCCAATTTCCTTGGTCTTTCAATTCTCCTTCATTATTTTTATCAATCACCAATAATTGGAATTCTCCTCGTAAATTATGTTTTTTATTGATTTTATAATTGATATCCAGAATAGCAATTTGTGCATTCAAACTCTCTTGTCCTGGCTCACCTCTAACTACTGCAAAATCGTAAAACATATTAAGATACATCGCAACAATTTTCACTTTATCATTGAGTTTTTTTCTTATTTCTATATTGAAATCATGAAAGAATGCATCTTTCCCGAATCCAACCATCCCCCTATTTGTAGAATAAAATTGTCGGGTACTATCAACTCCAGAAAATTGTGTTGTATCTAAGCCATAAGCCAATGAAACATTGCCACTCACCATGGTGCCGTATTTACCTCCTAATTTAGTTTTCGGTTTGAATTTATACGAGATCTCACCTTGAAAAGCAACTTCACCGGTTGGTTGCGTGGCATAAGGATATAAAGTAGCTGCTAAATTATAAGTATGTGGTTTAGTTAATGCGGGTAAAAAATTGATAGGTAAATTAGTAAGGTTTTCATTTCTGTCACTTCGATAACTCATATTATCGACATACTTATAACCAAGAGAAATACCCAATCCTTTTTTTGCATAATTCAAGGAAGATATAATGGCTCGACCGTTTCTGTAATTGTAATTGTTATCTTTTGATGGATCGTTTATTTTGAATACATATTCGCTATTGAAATTTATCGAACCTCTAATGATATTTAGTCTTCCACCATAACATCCAACATTAGCTGGGAAAACATAAGTAACATTGGTTGGGTCCTGATATTTACTTACAAAACTTCCCCCAATAATCACTTTCGTTTTTTTGTCTCCAATTAAAGAATCTAATAATTCATTTAAATTTATTTCTCCATCAATACCACGTACAATTCCAGCTCCGAGCCCCCAGAAAAGTCGTTGCTTTCCGGCGATTCCTTTAATATAAATTCCTTTTTTTGGTGTAATACCCACACGAATTCCATCAATTGAATTATCTACACCTAACATAGGTTCCCAATAAGTTCTAAGAGCTAATCCATTTCCGAATTGCTCATAAAAATTACCAATGGTAACATCTAGTAATTCATTTTTATAACTTGCAAATCGATTAGCAATTCCTTGGCCCTCATAACCAGCTAAAAATCCTTGTAGCGGATTCAAGTATGCTTCGTATCTAATACCAGCAGAAAAATTATTTCGGCTGTAAAGTATATTAGCATACGTATTCATCAATGTTTTTTCACGAGCTTGTGTTGCTCCAATCAATGAATCGGCATAATAATATTGCCCATCAAATTGAAATGAACCATGTATTTGTCCAGGGTCGGATTTTTTTTCTTCTTCTTGGGCAGATGTGTTCAGACTTAAAAACAAGGAAAGCCCCAATGAAGCCATCCAAAATTTGTAATTAGTATTCAATAGAAATTATTTTTTAGATAGTTCTTTTATTTTTTCATAAAGTTCATCTTCATCACCTTCAGCATAACCAATATGTTCGTAAACAATATTTCCATTTCCATCCACTAAAAAAGTAAATGGAGGATTTCCTACGTTCATTGCTCTTGCAAAGTCTTTATTTTCGTCTAAATAAATTTCAAAGTCCCAACCTTTTGATTCAACTGTGGTTCCTACTTTGGAAGAAGTTCGAGTATCATCAATGGAGATGGCAATGATTTTAACACCCGTTTCAGATTGCCAATCCGAATATTTATCAGCGATATTATCTAATTCTTTTTTGCAGGGTGCACACCAGGTTGCCCAAAAATTGATCACATAGGGTTTTCCTTCATTGGCAAAATCAGCACTGTTTACTTTTGTACCATCTATAGTCCTTAAAGTTACGGAAGGGATTTTTTTATCATTTTCAACTGCAGTGGTTGATTCTTCGATTTCTCCTTGAGCAATTGATTGTGTAAAGGAGAATACGGTGAGTAAGTAAAAAATAATTTTCTTCATTTTCTTTTTTTTTAGTTCTAAAACAATTATCACACCAAAAATTGATTGTATAAAAGTAATTTTTATTTTTAAATGGTTGTTATAACAAAGCTTGTAAAATAGTAAACCTATCTTATTGCTTCAAAAAGGGAATGGTAATTCGCTCTTTATTATCGGTTGTGAATCGAACAAAATATACCCCGTTGTTAAAATTTTCCACTTTAACTTGATTCAAGTTTTCATTTGGTTGAAATTGATTTATAGCCATTATTTTTCCTGAAAAATCGACTATTTCTAAGAATGAGAACAACACATAAGGTATTTCAATGTTTAAAATATCCGATGTAGGATTAGGATATAAATGAATCTGATTAAGCAATGTTTCTGTAATTGAGTTTGCTTGAATGATTTCAATTTCAAATTTTATTGTATGTATCTCGGCAATGGAGTCCAAGTTAATTAAATCTATCACTAATTCTCCATAACCAGCTTGCTGATTGTGATAAATATTAATGACGATTTTATCCATAGCACCAGTTGTATCTGGAATGACAATATCATTACTATCAATCATTGGATTATGATAGGTTTCATTATCTTGAAGTGCAATGCTCCATTGAGAAGGATAATAAGTTAAAGCTTGGTTTACTTTCCAACGAACAGGCAAAGAATCGCCTGAAAAATTGCTAAATTGAAAATATTCGTGTGGCGGTGTGATGGAGGCGGTAGTTTGGTAAATTAATTTTACAGAATCATCCATCCCAAAGTTTTGGGAAAAGCTAAAGGTTGAGATAAAAATGAAGAGAAGGGCAAAAATCTTTTTCATAGGAATGATAAATATATAAAAAGCCTCGGAATTACCCGAGGCTTTTTAAAAACAAACTTTAATTGGAATTAATGAGTAATAATCATTTTCTTAGAAAGAACTGAACCATTCACACTAACATTTACGAAATAAACACCTGCTTCATAATTGGCAGAATTCAATTGAAAATTTTGCAAACCATTCATAGATCCGTAATTATTTGAATTTACTAATGTTCCAGCTATATTGTATATTTCGATTGTTACATCACCTTCTTCTTTAATATTTAATTTGATAGAAGCGATATCATTAGCAGGGTTTGGATATAAACTGAATTCGAAAGCATCGTTCACCTCTGTTAAACCTAATACCGCGTCAATTTCATTGGCATTGATAATTTCTCCACTCACTTGATCAATGATAACACCTACAACTTTATATTTAGTTTCATCATGTGTTGCTGGAGAAGTATAGGTGAAAGTATAAGAAGCAGTTCCACCAGCAGTAATGTTAGCAGGAATTGATCCTGATTGACCACTAAAACCACCTAAAATAGCACGTCCAACATGATTATAAACCATTTGAGCAGCAGGAACTGGGTCAGGTAAATTTTCAAATCCGCCCATTGCACCATTAGAACCACCAGCATAATAATTTGTCTGGTTGTATTGAGTGGTTGTACCATTAACTTCATCTTCAATAACAATCGCAGCCAATCTCCAATTAACACCAGTTAAAGTAGCCGCAAAGTTTGCACTAACAGTAACACCTAAAGCTCTTGTACTAGGGTTCCAAGTATTAGATACAGTAACTCCAGCAGGACGAGTAACAGCAATACGTTCAGCATAAACTGCAGGGAAATCAGAGGGATCAAATTCAGGAATACGGTCAACAACACCTGAAGGGTAACCACTAATTAAGTTACCGATAGCATTATCATATGCAGTTACTGTCATAGGATCTGCGTTGTGAACAGCAACACCAATCCAAGAATTTGGATAATCTGCAGCCATCTGATCCATGAAGATTGCACCTCTTGGGCACCATCCACACCAAGTACCAGTACCTTCTTCACCCACCACTTTAGTTGTTGGTAAAAATGTTAAACCGTAAACAGTAGTTGAAAGGCTATTGTTAACAGCTACAGCATCAGAAGTAGCATTTGCAGTAACGGTCATAGCATAATTTGTACCACCAGTTACCGATAAATTTGTACCATGAGTAAAATTGTAAGTAGCTAATGGAGCAATATTCACAGAGAAAGATTGGTTATGAGAAGTTCCATCATTCCAATCAATGTCAACAGAAGTTACAGTAGATGTTCCTAAATTTGTCAATTGACCAGCAATGGTAGCTGAGCCCGGGCCAACAACATAATCAATAATATTTAATGAAGTTAACCCAATGTCTACGGGAGCAGGTTGATATAAATGAAAATTATCTAAACCTAAACCAAACAACCATCCTGTTGCATCAGTATATCTAAAAGAAATTTTCACATTCGGTTGACCAGCATAGGCTGTTAAGTCTACTAATTCAGTTCTCCAATCAGCTTGACCAGTTAATCCATTTGTTCCTGAAAGGTTTATCCAAGTTGCACCATTATCTATTGATACATCTATATAGGCTTTTTCTGTTTTATTTTGATAAGTACCTCGGATAAAGAAAATATCTACAGACAAACGGGGTGCCGTAGCCGAAGAAAAATCCATCGATGGGGAAATCAATCGATCTAGATTCTTATCGCAGTTACAACCGTCATCATTCGTTGCAACAATATCGGTTGCATTACTGCTAGATACAACCCAGCTTGTACTAGACAATCCAGCTGCAGTACCAGCAATATAACCACCATCTGTGGCAGCTGTAACTTGACTCCATGTTACAGGTAAGCCGGATTCAAAATCTTCCATTAAGATGGTTGTTTGGCCAAAAGCCAATCCACCTAAAAGAAGTGCACTGATTGAAAGTAATTTTTTCTTCATAGTTAATAGTTTGTTTATTTTGTTATCCAAAAATAGGCATTCTCTTTTGATTTTAATAACCTTAAAAAGTCAGATTATAGGATTTCTAAAAATTGACCAGTTGGAGGTAAATTCAGTTGAGCCCATTTTGTAAACTCAAATTTACTATATTTGAGAAATAAAAATCTGGTTGGTATGAAAAAACTTTTACTCCTTTTAATTTCCGGATTCTCTTTACAGATGCAATCGCAGGCAACAATTACTCTTTTGGATAAAGAAACACAAGCACCAATGACTAACGGTACTGTTATTCAGGTTTGGGGAGACGTAACAGAGCCTTTGATTTCCTGGCATGGAATAAGCGCTGTAAATAATACAGGTTCTACCACAAAAATTAATATGAAAAGATATATGTTGAGCTCACAGTCAACTGTAGAAGATTATTTTTGTTGGTATGTATGTTTGGGCTCTGTTGAATCGTCAACTACACCTATTTTAAATCATTCATCGGGTGCTTGTTTTAATTCAAATGATACCGATACGTTGAATTATTTTAGCTCGTATTATAAGTCGATGGGTTTAACAGGTTCAGCAACCTACAGATATGTTTGGTTTGATGCTGCTAACTTAAATGATACAGCTTACATAGATGTTACCTTTAACGTAACTCCAGTTTCTGTTAATGAAATTAATCGCGAAGCAAGTCTTCTAACTTATCCTAACCCAGCCAACGAAATTCTTAATTTGAATTTAGAAAACATCGATTATACTTCCAAAGTATCTGCTGAGGTTTATGATTTAATTGGCAACAAGGTAATTTCACAGGTGATTACCGCTGCTAATTCTCGCTTGGATGTTGCTGATTTATCTAATGGAGCTTATTTCTGTACAATAGTTTCAGATAGAAAAACGATTCTAATAAAAAGGGTGATTATAAGTCATTAATAGAATGAGACGACAATAATTTTTCAGCCAGTATCTTCATTCCAATACTGGCTTTTTCTTTTATAATACTTATGTTATCGATATCTGCCAAACGAATATCATTGGGGTCAATCAAGTATTTCTTGCATTTGTAATGGGCATGAAAAACTAAACCCGCTGCTGGATAAACGGTTAAGGAAGTTCCACAGACAATTAAAATTTCTGATTTTTTGATAATGTCCTGAGCAATCGGCATATTAGGAACATCTTCGCCAAACCAAACCACATGTGGACGCATTTGAAATCCGTTAGCACAAGTATCTCCTAGACTTAATTCTGAACCTTTGATAGGATAAAGTTTTTCATCATCTGGATTAGTACTTCTCCCATAAGTGATATTTCCATGCAGATGCAAAACATGACTCGAGCCTGCTCGCTCATGCAAGTCATCAATATTTTGGGTAATTACGGTTACTAGGTATTTTTTTTCTAATGCAGCAATCCAAGTGTGCGCTTCATTGGGCTTTGCCTCTAAAATCTGACGTCTGCGTTTATTGTAAAAATCTAAAACAAGTTCCTTATCAGCCTCCCAAGCCTCTGGAGTGGCCACATCCATTACATTATATTCTTCCCATAAACCATCTGTATCTCTGAAGGTTTTTAGTCCACTCTCGGCACTTACACCGGCACCCGTAAAAACAACTAAATTTTTCATTTTATTTGCGTTAAATTACAATTATTTGTTAGATTGACAAAACTCAAAAAAATTGTATTGAACCATCAATATGCTTACTTTTACCGCCCTTTATATTTATAAATTATGGCCAAACTAAAAAAGCAAGACGCTCTCGATTATCATTCGATGGGAAGAAAAGGAAAGATTGAAGTCATTCCTACTAAGCCTTATGCCTCTCAAAGAGATTTATCATTGGCGTATTCACCTGGTGTAGCAGAACCTTGTTTGAAGATTGCAGAGAATAAAGACGATGTATATAAATATACTGCTAAAGGAAATTTAGTAGCAGTTATTTCTAATGGAACCGCTGTGTTAGGTCTTGGAAATATTGGGGCAGAAGCTTCCAAACCCGTAATGGAAGGAAAAGCCATGCTTTTTAAAATTTATGCAGATATCGATGTTTTTGATATTGAAATTACAGCTACCGATGTAGATGAATTTGTCAATACAGTAAAAAATATTGCGCCCACTTTCGGAGGAATTAATCTTGAAGATATTAAAGCGCCAGAGTGTTTTGAGATTGAAAGAAGATTAAAAGAAGAATTGGATATTCCGCTCATGCACGATGACCAACATGGAACGGCTATTATTTCTAGTGCCGCTATGTTAAATGCCATTGAAATCGCTAAAAAGAAAATTGAAAAAGTTAAAGTGGTTGTAAATGGTGCAGGCGCTTCCGCTATCACTTGTGCTAAATTGTATATTTCACTTGGAGTGAAAAAAGAAAATTTGGTGATGTGCGATAGTAAAGGCGTTATAACTAAGTTGAGAAAAGATCTAGACGAAACAAAAAAATATTTTGCAACAGATAGAAAAATAAAAACGTTAGAGGAAGCCATGGTAGGTGCTGATATGTTCCTCGGTTTATCCAAAGGAAATGTGGTGTCAAAAGAAATGGTGAAATCAATGGCGAAAAATCCAATTGTATTTGCCTTAGCTAATCCTGTTTCTGAAATTTCCTATAAAGATGCAATGGCGGCTCGTCCAGATGTTATTGTTGCTACGGGTAGATCAGATCATCCTAACCAAGTAAATAATGTTTTAGGATTTCCTTATATTTTTAGAGGAGCTTTAGATGTTCGTGCAACTACCATAAATGAAGCGATGAAATTGGCAGCAGTAAAAGCTATCGCTGATTTAGCCAAAGAACCCGTTCCAGAAGAAGTGAACGAAGCGTATGGAGAAAAAAATATTACGTTTGGTCGCGAACAGATTATACCAAAACCAATGGATCCCCGTTTATTGTGGTATGTGGCTCCAGCTGTAGCGCGCGCTGCAATGGAAACCAAAGTAGCAAAAGAACCCATTAAAGATTGGGAAGCATACATTGCCCAATTACAAAAACGATTAGGACACGATAATAAATTTTTAAGAAATATTGGAGATAGAGCAGCGAAATCACCAAAGAGAGTGGTTTTTGCAGAAGGCGATAATTATAAAATTTTGAAAGCAGCACAAATTGCTCAAGAAGAAGGAATATGTATTCCAATTCTACTAGGAGATAGATCTAAAATTCGCAAAAGAATTGAAGAATATTCATTGGATTTGCACGATGCAATTATTATAGACCCTCGAGGTAAAGAGGAAGAAGAAAGACGTTTGGCCTACGGAGAATTAATGTTTTCTAAACGTCAACGAAAAGGATTTACATTGTATGAATCTCAAAAAATAATGCGTGAAAGAAATTATTTTGGTTCAATGATGGTTGAAAGTGGAGATGGCGACGCATTAATTTCGGGTATTAGTAGAAGCTATAAAGAGGTTATTCGTCCAGCGCTACAAATTCTTGGAACATCAGAGGAGGTAAATCGTGTTGCCGGAATGTATATCATCATTACGAAAGAAGGTCCTTTGTTTTTTGCCGATACCACCGTAAATCAAAATCCAACTGCCGAAGAATTAGTTGAAATCACTTTGCAAGTAGCAAAAGCTGTGCGCAGTTTTAAAATGCAACCTAAAATTGCTATGCTTTCTTATTCTAATTTTGGTTCTTCAGATGGCCCCGATTCTGAAAAAGTTTCTAAAGCAGTTTCTATTTTACATCGAGATCATCCAAATTTAATTGTGGACGGTGAAGTACAAGCAAATTTTGC
>CAMBFX010000121.1 GCA_945865695.1 Chryseobacterium gleum
TTTGTTAATCGGACCCTCAGCCGCTAATTCTGTTCCTAGAAAACCAAATTGCCCAGTAAATTCGTGCTTTTCATTATTACCTGGTCGTAATTTTAAATCAAGAACAGCAGCAGTAGAATTTCCATATTCTGCAGGAAATGCAGATGTGAAAAAATCTGAATTACCCAAAATTTTATTATTTAAAATACTTACTGGTCCACCTGTAGATCCAGCCACAGAAAAGTGATTGGGATTGGGAATATCAAATCCTTCGAGGCGATACAAAACTCCCAATGGAGAATTTCCTCTTACCACGATATCATTTCTTGAATCATCAGCACCTTGCACTCCGGCAAAATTAGATGCCATACGAGCGGGATCTCCTCTACTTCCAGCATATCTTTCTGTCTCTGAAACATCAAATGTTCTTGCGCTTACAGTAGATAATTCATTGGCCACTTCTCCTCTTTTCTCGGCAACAATTTCTACTTGTGCCAACTCGACTCCAACCGATTCATTCATTTCCAAAGTGAGAATTATTTCTTTTGCAGAAGTAAGTGTTACATCCATGAAAATATTTTCATAACCGATGTAAGTAACTTTTATGGTTTGCTTACCAACCTTCACTCCTGAAATTCTGAAATTTCCATCTATATCTGTAGCGGCCCCTTTCATTCCATTTAATGTGTCAGTAATTACCACCACATTCGCACCAGGAATCGTTTGTTGTGTTTCCTTTTCAATCACTCTTCCTCTAATGGTTTGAGTAATTTGTGACGATACCAAAATCGGAATCATCATTAAATAAAATAAAACTAATTTCTTCATAAATTTTTTTTTACAAAAATGAAAACTATTAATGTCTAAACTGTTAACTTTAGTTAATAAAAACAAATGCGTTTGTTTCAGCGAGCCAAAAATACAATAAACTTTTAGTCTTTCGATACCCATTTTTTAAAATCACGAAATGCATCTGTAAAGTAAAATTTAGATTTTACCACAAATAATACGGACGTAAAATGATCTTCAGGAGTTGGTTTATTTGGTAAAACCAGTCTGAATCCAATTCCTCCTCCCACAGCAAAATATCTTAAAAAACGATATTGAATAGTGGTTATTGGTTCATATAAAACAAACCATTTGCTTTCTGTTTTTTGAGAGGTACCATTTGATAATGAATGAATGTAATTCATATTTCCTATTCCAATCTGTGCGGGAATAGATGCTTCCCAATGCTTAGTTTTAAAATAGGTGTATTCAAAAAATACAGATACATATCTCATGTATAATTGCGAATGCGAAAAACCTTGTACAGCGGTTTGTTTGTCCATTCCTTTTTGAATCCAGTTAAAACCAGCTCCTATTTTAGTGGTAGAATTAAAATCCGCGCCCATTTTTATATTCATCACTCCTGCAAACTGATTGGATATAAAAGAATAATTAGTGCCGTAGTTCCAATAAAAACTTGGTTTGTGAGTAAAACTATGAGAAATACTATCTACTAGCTGCGCGCTTGAAGAAAGTGCCTTAAAAAGGAAAATAAACAGGAAAATAGATTTGAATTTTGGCATAAAAAAAATGTCCGTAACGAATGTACGGACATTTACAATTGAAATATTTTGAATTTTAATGTTCTTCTTCACCTGGTTTAAGTGGAACGGTTTGAGGAATGAAATCTTCATCGGCTCCTGGTTTACTATAATCATAAGGCCATCTATGAACTTCTGGAATTTTACCAGGCCAGTTTCCATGAAGATGTTCAACTGGAGTTGTCCATTCTAATGTATTAGATCTCCACGGATTTTGAGGTGCTTTTGGTCCTCTAAAAATACTATAGAAGAAGTTGAATAAGAAAATGATTTGAGCCAATGCTGCCAAAATTGCAAAAATACTAATGACAACATTTAAGTCAATCACATGGTCAAACATTGGGAAAGCTGTATAATCATAATAACGTCTAGGCGCAGCTGCTAATCCTACAAAGTGCATTGGAAAGAATACACCATAAGCACAGATAATGGTTAACCAGAAATGAGCATAACCCATTTTGTTATTCATCATTCGCCCATACATTTTTGGGAACCAATGATAAACACCAGCAAACATTCCAAAAATAGCTGACATACCCATTACGATATGGAAATGGGCTACTACGAAATAATTATCATGAATATTAATATCAAGAGCAGAGTCAGCAAGAATAATTCCTGTTAAACCACCTGTGATGAATGTAGAAACTAATCCAATAGAGAAAAGCATTGCGGGAGTATAAACGATATTACCTTTCCATAAAGTGGTAATATAATTAAACACTTTTACTGCAGATGGAATCGCAATTAATAATGTCGTAAATACGAAAACACCACCTAAGAACGGATTCATACCAGTAACAAACATATGATGACCCCAAACAATAAATGATAAGAATCCAATTGCAAGAAGTGATCCAATCATCGCACGATATCCAAAAATTGGTTTTCTAGAGTTGGTTGCAATAATTTCAGAAGTGATACCCAATGCTGGTAATAATACAATGTAAACTTCAGGGTGACCTAAAAACCAGAATAAATGTTGATATAACACCGGACTTCCACCTGTGGCATCTAATGCTTCACCACCTTGAATAATTTCAGATAAATAGAAACTTGTTCCAAATGTTCTATCCATAATTAATAATACCACTGCAGATAATAACACTGGGAAAGAAAGTACACCTAGAAGTGCTGTTACGAAAAACGCCCAAATCGTCAATGGCATTCTTGTCATCTTCATTCCTTTAGTACGTAGATTAAAAATAGTCACGATATAATTTAAACTTCCTAAAAGAGAAGAGGCGATGAATATTGCCATAGAAACTAACCATAGGGTCATACCCATTCCAGATCCAGGAATTGCATCTTGACCACTCATTGCGCTAAGAGGAGGATATACTGTCCATCCTGCTCCTGCTGGCCCTGTTTCAACGAACAATGACGATAACATGATTATAGTAGAAGTAAGAAATAACCAATAAGAAAGCATGTTAAGGAAACCAGTTGCCATATCGCGAGCACCTAATTGAAGTGGAATTAATAAATTGGAAAAAGTACCGCTCAATCCGCCTGTTAATACAAAGAAAACCATTACTGTTCCATGAATAGTAACAAGAGCGAGATACATATTTTTATCCAAAACTCCATTTGGAGCCCACTTGTCACCAAGGAAAGTATTTAAAATTCCGAAGCTCTCATTAGGCCAGCCTAATTGAAGACGGAAGAAAATCGACATTACCATTGCTAAAACAGCCATAATAATTGCTGTTATCAAAAATTGACGTGCGATCATTTTGTGATCTTGACTGAAAACATATTTCGTTAGAAAATGTTCACGGTGATGGTGATGCTCGTGGGCATCATGTCCGTGTTCTTCGTGTGCGTTATGCGATGTTGCTGCCATTGATCAAAAAATATTTTTTGTTCTTACTGTTTTTGTTTTTATTGCATTGGTGCTGCTGGCGCTGGAGTAGCAATAGTATCTTCCTCTGTTGGATTTTCTATTACTGCCTCTTTTAACACAGGTATTTCTTCTTTTATCAATCCTAGTGTATGCGCCATTGTTTTTTGTGACGCCATCCACTTATTGAATTCTTCTTCAGTTTCAACAACCACTTTCATTTGCATATTAAAGTGACCGCTTCCACAAATTTTATTACATAATAAAATATAGTCAAATTCCATTGGAGGATCACTTTCTTTACGTCTCTTTTCCTTAACTGCTAATTCATTAGAAAATTTCATTCTTCCCATTACATCCGCTTGCTTCCTGTAATCTTTAGTAGTGATGGTTGGGGTGAATTTAAAACGTGTTGTCATACCTGGAACAGAATTAATCTGTAGGCGGAAATGAGGAATGTAAGCAGAATGGATCACATCTTGTGATCGGAAAGAGAACACATACTCTTGACCAACGATTAAATGTATTTCTCCTCCTGTAATATCAACGTCATCATATCCTTGTTTATCAAGTTCGGCAGTTTGATTTTTTTGGAACTCAATAATTTTCGCTTTATGTCTCTTCAAGCGATCTACTTTTTCAACGGCTTTCCAATAATTTTCTTCTGAAACGATATCAGCACTTCTGTCATCTCTTGCGATTAATGAATCTAATCGTAAAATCTCATTATCAAGATTAATCACCGCTTCTTTCAAAGATTCCTTAGTAATTACACCGTGTGGATTGTTCGAACTATATGCGGTTAATCTAAAGTCTGCTTTCCCTAACTTATTATCCTTGCCGCTATAGCGAGCAGTCCATCCAAATTGTTTAGAATACACTTCTATTCGAATAGCATCATCACTTGCCGGTGCAGTAATATCATTCCAAGATTTCAATCCTAAGAATATAATGACGAATAAAACGATTGCTGGAACAACAGTCCATGCCATCTCTAATTTATTATCGTGCGGGAAATAATAGGCTTTGCGCTCTGGTCTGAAATAATACTGATAAGAGAAAACAAATAATAAAGTGTTGGTGATAAAAAATACAACGATGATTAACCAGAAATTAAGCATCAATAACCAGTCGGTTTCAACTCCATGCTCGGTTGCTGCTACACCAAGTCCGCCTGATCCATATTTACACATTAACCAAATGAATCCGCCATAGAAAATGAACATAAAAAGCAACATAAACGTTGCGTTCATTTTATTATCGCTTAGAGAAACTTCTTCCTCTTTTTTATTTCGAAGCTTTGCTGTCAATTCGTACACTCTCATCAATTGAGCGAGAGCTACGATTCCGAACAAAATTACTAGTACAATGATCAACTTCATGACAATGCTTTTTAATTTTTTTAAATGTGATGATGAATACTTTCGTCAAGATAAGGATGGTGAGAAACAGAAAGCGGTGCTTTGCTCAGCTCACGTAACACTACATTGATGAATAAACCTAGGAACATAATGAACATTCCGATTTCAAGTAAACCGAATCCCCAGTTTTGTCCAACTGTTCCTGGCATAATTAAACAATAAACATCCAACCAGTGTCCGATAAAGATGATGAAACCAACGCCCATTAACACACGAGGATTTCTTTTTGCTTCACGCGACATCAATAATAACATCGGAAGAATAAAATTAATTAAGAACATTCCGAAATATGGTAATTTATAATATTCAATTCTAAATAAATAATAGGTAGCTTCTTCAGGAATATTAGCATACCAAATTAATTGAAATTGGAAGAACCATAAATAACTCCACAAGAAAGAAATCGCAAAAATCCATTTTCCAATATCATGAATATGACTTTCGTTTACGTTTGGTAAATGTCCTTTTGATTTTAAGTAAAAAATAATAACCATAAAAGTTACCATAGCACTTACCCACATTCCAGAGAATACATACCAACCATACAATGTACTATACCAGTGTGTATCGATCGACATCAACCAATCCCATGATAATGTAGAAGAGAAATAAGCAAACAAAACTAAAAATATTGCTGCTTTTTTGAAGTTTGTAAAGTGAATTGCTGTTCCACCCTGCTGATCTTCCAATAAAGAACGTTTACGGAAAGTGCGTGCGAAAAATATAAATACTGCGAAATAAACTAATGTTCGAATCCAAAAAAAGGCTTGATTTAAATAAGCTGATTTACCTGCAATAATTTTATCATAATGTTCGCTTCCTTCTTCTGTAACACCATCCGCCATCCAATGATAAATGTGATGAATGTGGCCAGAACCTGCAGCAAAAACGATAATTAATGCTACTGCTCCATAAGGTAAATATCCAATAACGCCTTCAAAAACACGTTTTAGAACAGCACTCCACGCTACCTCAGCAGCATATTGAAGCGCTAAAAAGAACAATGCTCCTAGTGCAATAGCAAAAAAGAAAAATCCATTTACTAAAAGATTTGCCCAAGGACGCATATGATGCTCCGAGTCGTCCGTGGCCCATCCAATAGCGGTGGCTAATAAACCAACTCCCATTAGGATATAGGTGGTTTTTGTAGCTCTTGGTGAAATTTTAAATTCCATATACGTTGAGTCTTTCGTGTTCGTTAATTAGGTTGTGCGGCTTCTGATGCTGATGCTACTGTTGCTGTTGTATCAGCAATTACTCCAGTATTTCCAACATAAGCGGCATCATTTTGTTTTCTTATCCAATGAACCAATTTCCATCTTTCTTCTTTAGATATTAATGGAGCATGCGCACCCATAACCCCTTTTCCATAAGAAATAGAGTGGAAAATTTGTCCATCTTTTAGTGCCTTTCTGTCTGCAAAACTAGGAATACCCTCAATTTTTCCATTCAATGCAATTTGACCTTTACCATCACCTGCTTCACCATGACAATGAGAACAGAATTTAAGATAGATTTCTCCCGCTTCAGCAATCATATCATCAGAATAAGCTAATGGATTTTTCAAATTAACCGACAACTCATAACCAGTAATATCTTCTGGATATGGGTATGGGAAATTCACCCAAGCTTTTGATGGATCTGATGAAAATGGAATAGTTCCAACAACCGGTAATCTGGCTGATTGTTGGTCAGGATGGTTATAATCAATATAAGCTTCTTGAGAAGCAGAACGATACATATCCGGCATATATTCATACCCCGGGCTATTTGGATCTTTGGTACACGATGCCAAAAGCATTCCTGCTGTAAGGCAAATACCAAGTTTCGCGAAAAGAGATTTACTTCTCATAATATTAAATTTCTCTGACATCAAGTTCAACAATTCCGGTTTCCTTTAACATGCTTTGTAATTGTTCAGCACTGTGACCGTGATTATCACTTACGTGAAGTTCCATTACGAATTTATCATCGGTTGTACGTGGATCTGGATTTCTAGCAGGCATTCCAGGAAGTGTCTTATTTCTTATCAAATAAGTAAAAGCCATACCATGAGCTGCACAAAAAACAGTAAACTCAAACGTTACTGGAATAAACGCAGGTAAGTTTTCTAACAATGAAAAATTTGGTTTACCACCAATATTCATTGGCCAGTCAACTATCATGAAATAACGAATTCCAATCAATGCTAGGATTAAACCTGAGAATCCATAGAGGAATGCACAGATTCCAAGACGAGTGTGTTCAACTCCAATTACTGGATCGATTCCATGGATTGGAAAAGGAGAATAAACGTCCCTTACTTTGACACCTTTTGCAACAAGCTTCTTAGCTCCGTCAAGCAAAACCATGTCATCATCGTACATTGCATATATTATTTTATCTGCCATAACGAATCAATTAATGTTGTTGTTTTTTATAACTCTCGCCTGAAATTTTCAAAATTGATTTCAACTCATTCAATGCAAGAACTGGGAAGAATCGAGCGAACAATAAGAAAAGTGTAAAGAAAATTCCTATTGTACCAATGAAAATTCCAATATCAATAAATGTAGGGTAGAACATGCTCCAGCTAGATGGTAAATAATCTCTATGAATAGAGGTTACAATAATTACAAAACGTTCGAACCACATACCGATGTTCACAATGATTGACATTACAAAAGTAAAAGTCAAGTTTGTTCTTAATTTTTTAAACCAGAAAAGTTGAGGGGAAATTACGTTACAAGTCATCATGCACCAATAAGCCCAAGCGTAAGGACCAGAGAAACGATTGATGAAAGCATATTGCTCATATTCTACACCTGAATACCAAGAAATAAATAATTCTGTTAAATAAGCTACACCCACAATTGATCCTGTAACGATAATTACGATGTTCATGTATTCAACGTGTTTCACTGTTATATAATTTTCAAGATGCATCACTTTTCTCATAATAAGAAGAAGTGTCAATACCATTGCAAAACCTGAGAATACCGCACCAGAAACGAAGTATGGTGGGAAAATAGTAGCATGCCAACCTGGAACGATAGATGTTGCAAAGTCAGTAGATACAATAGAGTGAACAGAAAACACAAGAGGCGTTGCTAAACCAGCTAATACTAGAGAAACAATTTCAAAACGATTCCAAGCTTTAGCATTACCTGTCCAACCAAATGAAAGTAAAGCATAAACTTTCTTAGAAACTGGTTTTGTCATTCTATCTCGAATGGTAGCAAAATCTGGAATTAAACCGATGTACCAGAAAACAAGTGAAACTGAGAAGTAAGTAGAGATTGCAAAAACGTCCCACAATAGCGGAGAATTAAAGTTTACCCATAGTGAGCCGAATTGATTTGGTAATGGTAAAACCCAATAAGCAACCCAAACACGACCCATGTGAATAATTGGGAAAACTGCAGCCATCATTACCGCAAAAATTGTCATTGCCTCTGCAGAACGGTTAATCGCCATTCTCCAACGTTGGCGGAACAACAACAATACAGCAGAAATTAATGTTCCTGCATGTCCGATTCCTACCCACCAAACGAAGTTGGTTATATCCCAAGCCCAACCAACTGTTTTATTTAATCCCCAAGTACCGATACCAGTACCTATAAGATAAAAAATACAACCGATTCCCCAAAGTGCAATGAGGCTGGAAATTGCCAACAAAACGTACCAAGCTTTGGGCGCCTTGTTTTCAATAGGCTTACAGATATCTTCAGTGATATCGTGGTAGGTTTTGTGACCTAATATTAACGGTACCCGAATGTCAGCTTCTTTGTGCATTCTCTTTATATTTTAATTATGCTTCTTTCTTTGATTCAACTTTGTTTCTCACTTTAACCTTATACCAGACGTTTGGTTGTACACCCACTTCTTCTAGTGCTTGGTATGAACGATCATTATCTGCAGATTTTCTCAAATTAGATTCAGAATCATTCCAGTCACCGAAAATAATTGCGTTAGTAGGGCAAGCATCAGCACAAGCTGTATTAATGTCGCCATCTTTCACTGCGCGCATTTCTTTCTTTGCTAATAATTTTCCGCCTTGGATTTGTTGCACGCAAAGTGAACATTTTTCCATAACACCACGAGTTCTAACAGTAACATCTGGATTAAGAACTAAACGTCCCATATCAGACTGACCTGGATTGATTGCGGTAAACTTCTTATAAGATGGATAATTGAACCAATTGAATCTTCTAACTTTATATGGACAGTTATTTGCGCAATAACGAGTACCAATACATCTATTATAAGCCATTTGGTTTAAACCTTCATTGCTATGAGTTGTTGCCGCCACTGGACAAACCGTTTCGCAAGGAGCATGATTACAATGCTGACACATCATTGGCATGAAAATTACTTCAGGATTTTCAGAAGGAACCTCCATTGCAGTATAACCATCTTCACGAGTAGCTTCCGAACTATAATAACGATCCAACCTTAACCAGTGCATTTCACGACCTCTTCTCACTTCATCTTTACCAACAACAGGAACGTTATTTTCTGCTTGACAAGCTACCATACAATTTCCACAACCCGTACATGTATTCAAGTCGATAGTCATTCCCCAACGATGACCAACCACTTCAATTGGGTGATCGTTCCAAAGATTTACATCTTTGATATCTGTTTCTTTTCCGTCAAAGAAAACTTTTGGGCGAGGGTTGAATCCTTCTTCGCCTTCTTTTTCTCCTGTTTTATAATTTTTAAAATTTGTTTCTTTAACAATAGAAGTTCTTCCCATTACTGTTCCATGAACTTGAGTACATGCTAAAGAATATTCTTCACTGGCATCAGAAACATCAGCTTTACTTGCAGAATAAACAAAAACACCCTCATCATTTAATTTCAATGATTTGAAAATATTTTGACCAATTGGTGTTTTGCCATTTGCATCTCCGGCAATATAACTTCCGTATTGATCAACTTGAAATGCTGCTTTTCCAATCTCTTCACCATTTGCACCACGACCATATCCAAGAGCGATACCAATTGTACCTTTTGCTTGACCTGGTTGTGGGAAAACTGGTAATTTATATTCAACTCCATTTACTTTTACATTTACTACACTTGCCGGATTTTCTTGGCCGATGTAAGTGTTATATGTTCCTTCCATATCGACAGGAGCCATTGTAACATAATTATCCCAAGTCACTTTTGT
>CAMBFX010000122.1 GCA_945865695.1 Chryseobacterium gleum
ACCGAAAAATCTTTTCGCAGAGTGCTTTCATTTATAAAACCTGGCGTTTGGGAATATGAAATTGAAGGCGAATACATGCACGAATTTTTACGTAATCGTTCACGTGGATTCGCCTACACACCAATTATTGCTTCCGGATTTAATGCTTGTGTGCTTCATTATATTGAGAATAATCAAGAATGTAAAGCAGGTGATATTTTATTGATGGACGTTGGTGCAGAATATGCCAATTACAATGCTGATATGACGCGTTGTGTTCCTGTTTCTGGAAAATTCTCTGCTCGACAAAAAGAAGTTTACAATGCGGTTTTGCATGTAATGAAGGAAGCCACCAAACTTCTTCGTCCAGGAACTTTATTGGGAGATTATCATAAAGAAGTTGGAAAATTAATGGAAGCACAATTGCTGAAATTAAATTTAATTACTGATACCGATATCAAAAATCAAAATCCTGAATGGCCGGCTTACAAAAAATATTTTATGCATGGCACTTCACATTTTTTGGGATTGGATGTGCATGATGTGGGTTTATGGTATAAGCCTATCCAACCGGGAATGGTTTTTACAGTAGAGCCAGGAATCTATATCCGTGAAGAAAATTTAGGAATTCGTTTGGAGAATAATATTTTGGTTACGGAAAGTACACCCCGTGATTTGTTCGCTAAATTTCCAATTGAAGCGGAGGAAATTGAAGATTTGATGCATTGATTAAACCACGATATTATTAAGAAAATAAACCACGAAGGCACGAAGGACACGAAGGCGCTTCGCTTGGCACGAAGTTTTTCTTAAAAAGATTCTTGGTGAAAACTTGGTGTTCTTGGTGTCTTGGTGGTTGAATCAAATACAAAGTATTAAGTTTATCCAACCACGAAGGACACGAAGGCGCTTCGCTTGGCGCGAAGTTTTTCTTAAAAATTTTTTAGTGAAAACTTGGTGTCCTTGGTGTCTTGGTGGTTTATTGCCTGCGAAGCAGGTGTTTTAAAATTCTTACTAAGTTTAAATTAAACTATATGATATCAAATCGAATTATTAAAAAAACAAATGACAATGAACTGGAAGAAATAACATCCATTGTGGTAGATTGTATTTTTAAAGTTCACAAGGCTTTAGGACCAGGACTACTTGAGTCTGCTTACGAAACTTGTTTGCTATATGAAATTAAAAAACGAGACCTAAAAGCAGTGAAGCAAAAGGAATTGCCTTTAATTTATGAAGGGGTAAAATTAGATGCTGGTTATCGAATTGATATTTTAGTTGAAGATAAATTAATAGTCGAAATTAAAGCTTCAGAATCATTAACCGATGTGCATTTAGCACAAGTAATAACATATTTGAAACTTTCCAAAAACAAATTAGGTTTGCTTGTTAATTTCAATGTTACTCTTATAAAAAATGGAATAAAGAGAGTTGTGGTATGAAATATTCTATTTCAATTTTAGAGGCGAAGCCTCCTTCGTGTATACTTTGTGTCCTTCGTGTCTTCGTGGTTGAATAAATGAATGTGGTTAAAACAATGCAACAAAAAAATCTTCGTTTTCTAGGTAAAAATGTCAATTATTTTCTTTCTGGCTCAGGAGACAAAAATATTATTTTGCTTCATGGTTTTTTAGAATCTTCTTTCATGTGGCAAGATTATACTTCTCGATGGAATAAGAATTATAAAGTCATCGCCATTGATTTACCTGGTCATGGAAATACCGAATCTTTAGCGGAAGTAAATAGTACTTTATTAATGGCAGATGCAGTGGATGCAGTTTTGAAAAATGAAAGTATTGCTTCTGGTATTTTTATCGGTCATTCTATGGGCGGATATGTTGCGTTAGCATATGGAGAACGATATGCAGAAAAAGTTAAAGGAGTAGTATTATTAAATTCAACAGCTTTGGCTGATTCAGATATTAAAAAAGGAGATCGAGAAAGAGCAATAAAAGTAATGCAAAAAAACCCTTCTATTTTTATTAATGAATCTATTCCGAATTTATTTGCCACCGATCATCGCGAAAATTTTACAGAAGAAATAAAAAATGTTATTGAAGGGGCAATGAAAACGAACGCAGAGGGAGCTTGCGACTGTTTGCGAGGGATGAAAGAACGCGAAGACAAAACATTTTTATTGAAGGAAAATAGGTTTCCAATTAAGTTTATCGCCGGCTCAAAAGACAATGTTATTCCAATAGAAAAAGTGAGAGAGCAGATTAATCTTCACCCAAAAATACATTCGAAAATTTTCGAAGAAAGTGGACACATGTCTTTTATTGAAGTGAAAGAGGATTGTTTCATATCCATCAATGATTTTATAAATGAATTCTCCTAATGAAATGTGATTCAATTTCTTTTATCATTAAATATCCTGAAGTAAAAATTTCCCATCATTTTTTTTTATGATGTTCAACCTATATAAATAATCAATGTTCGATACAATGCGCCTGCGGGAAGCATTCAAAGGATAGTGGCAGAAAAGATTTTTTAACGGTACACCAATTGAATATATTTTTTGCTTTGATAAAATATTTCAATGTGTTTGGATGGAGCGTTGCAATTGATTTATACCAAAGTTAAACAAATAAAAAAGTAGTTTAGCTTCACAATTTTGACCCTCAAGTTTATACTTTCGGTACTTTCAAAAAATGTACATTAGCACCAATAATTTTGAAACCAACAGCCCTCATAATTGATGATGAAGATTTAGCTCGTGAGAACTTAGCTATGCTTCTTGCTGAATTTTGTCCCGAAATTGAGGTCATTGGTTCGGCAGGAAATATTACCGATGCCAAAAAGAAAATCGAAGAGCTTCAACCAAAAATTATTTTTTTGGATATTCGCATGCCATCAGGCTCAGAAGGATTCGATTTATTAGATTCTATTCCAGAAAAGAAGTTTCATGTCATATTTGTTACTGCATTTAAGGATTATGCGATAAAAGCATTTAATGCAAACGCCATTCATTATGTATTGAAACCCGTAGACATTGAAGATTTGCGTTCGGCGGTTGTAAAAGCGGTGGAAACAATAAAATTAGCCGACATAAATCCAGAGGTGTATACCGCTTATTTAACCACATTAAAAAATCTATCTCAAACACTCAATCACAATAAACAAACCAATAAGGTTACTATAAGTCACTCCAAAGGAATTAAAATAATTGAAGACGATACCATCCTATATATAGAAGCAGATAGTAATTGTTCGGTTTTACATTTTTCAGATGGAACCAAATATCTTGATACGAGAACCCTGGGTTTATATGAAGAGATATTGAATCCAGATAAATTTTTTAGAATCCATAAATCAGTTATCATCAATCTTAATCATCTTTCAGAATACATTACTGAGGATGGATATTTCGCTATTTTGAAGTCAGGTCAACGGCTACCAGTTGCTAGAAATCGCGTTCCTGATTTTCTGGCTAAGATTAAATCAATCTAAGCTACCTTTCAATCAACAAATACCACAGAAGGCTAAACGGCTAGTTCAATCTTTTAGTTCTCGCGTAAATTGAGGCAAATTAACACGGGAAGCTATGAATACGAAACTAAAATCAATTGTTGTTGATGATGAGTTCTTTTGTCGCAACAATCTCAAAATGATTCTCGATGATTTTTGCCCTGAGGTGGAAGTGGTTGGAATGGCCGACTCAGCTGACCAAGCTCGAGCATTAATAAAGCAATTGAATCCAGACTTAGTGTTTTTAGATATCAAGATGCCTAAAGAAGATGGTTTTACATTTTTAGATTCCTTGCCAACTCGTAATTTTTCTGTTGTGTTTACCACTGCCCATAACGAATATGCTTTTAAAGCTTTCAAAGCAGATGCTATTGATTACATCGAAAAGCCCATTAATATAGAAGATTTAAGAAACGCAGTTATTAAGGCGGCTAAAATTCAAAGCGTTTCAAATGTTCTTCCGAAATCTGACTCCATTAAGGAAAGCAATCGTATTTCTTTTGCAACGCGCGATGGTTTTATTACCGTTAAATATGATGAAATTATTCATTTAGAAGCGAGTGATAATTATACCATGATTTACATGACGGGTAATAGAAAGCACCTCAGTTGTAAGAATATCAAAGTATATGAAGAGTCTTTAGACCCAAATATTTTTTTCAGAACGCATAAATCTCATATACTAAATGTTTCTAATCATTTAAAAGGATTCACTAGAAATGACGGAAATATTGCAATTTTGTCGAACGGAAAGCAAATTCCCGTTTCAAGACGAAAATTAGCGGAGTTTCTAGAACGAATTAATAAAGTTTGAAAGCAAAATTGACAACATATATTTTTAAAAGCCTGAACCTATCAGGCTTTTTGTTTCTATCTACTTTTCTATTTGCTCAGCAATATAATTTTATTAATTATACCAGCAATCAAGGTTTAGCACAATCGCAAGTTACCTCTATAATTCAAGATCAAAATGGTTACTTATGGTTCTCCACTTTTGGAGGGGCGAGTCGTTTTGATGGAAAGAATTTCAAAAATTATTCAAAAGAAGATGGTTTAATTAATAATCAGCTTTTTTCTCAAATGATTGACTCCAAAGGGAGGATTTGGTTTACTGGTCTTGGTGGTTTTAGTTATTATGAAAAAGGAAAAATTAAATCCATTCGTTTATCCAATGAATTAGCACGATTAAATGTGGTAGGTATTTGCGAAGATAAAAACGGAACCTATTGGATAGCGATTGAACGAGCAGGAGTTGCTTCTTTTAAAAATAATAAATTAACGTATTATGTAAACAATGAAATTCCGATGAATGTTAGATCGGTTTATTGTGATAAGGATAATAAAATTTGGATTTCTACTCGAGATGGATTGTATTATTTTGAAAACGATAAATTCGTCAATTTTCCAATAAACGGAGATGCAGAAAAAAATATTAGTTATGTCATAAATGGTAAAAACGGTGAAATATGGATTTCTACATTTGACGAAGGAGTTTATAAATTCGCTGAAAATAAATTTACTAATTATACCGAAGAGAATGGATTAATTAGTAATTGGATTCGTCATATTTTCATTGATAAAGATGGTTCTGTATGGTTCTCTGCTAAAAATGGGGTAAGTAAATTTTATCAAGGTTATTTTAAAAATTTCACCGCAAAACAAGGTTTAATTAATCCAAATATTAATAGTGTTGGGCAAGATATGGAAGGAAATATCTGGCTATGTACAGATGGAAAAGGTATTTTAAGATTCTCTGGTGAGGCATTTACTAATTATACAACTTCCGATGGACTACCTTCTGATTTTATTATGTCGGCCGTTCATGGTCCAAATAGTGAGATTTGGTTTTCTAGCTATGGAAAAGGAGTGAGTAGATTTAAAGGAGAAACATTCGAAACATTTGATGAGGATGCAGGATTAAGTAATAATACTGTTTGGACTAGCGCATTTGATGGCGCAAATTTATGGTTTGGTACTTCTTATGGTTTAAGTGTTTTTGATGGAAAAAAATTCACCAATTATTTTGAAGAAGATGGTTTGTTGAGTGATAAAATCACATCGCTTCTTTATGAAAATGGAAATTTATGGATTGGATCTCAAGATGGATTAACCCTTTATAAAGATGGAAAATTTAGAAATTTTTCTAACAACCAAGGTTTGACAGGAACCAACATCCGCTCTATTTTCAAAGATAAAAATGGAATATTATGGCTAGGATCTTCATCTGGTGTTTATGCTTTTTCCAACGAAAAATTTAAAAATATCCCACATGATAGTCCCGAAAATGACAATACCGTTTATTGTATTAATGCGGATGTGCAAGGTAAAATATGGATCGGAACTAAAAATGGATTATTTTATTTTGATGGAAAAAAATTCAAAAAAGTAGAGTTTACGGACCGTGCGAATGCCAATATTGTAAATTTTTTAATTCGCGAAGATGATTTATTATGGGTCGGAACCAATGCGAGTATTTTCACTATAAATACTAAAAAATACATTAACGAAGATGAACTAATCGTTAATCACTTTACAAAGTTAGAAGGTATTCGAGGAGACGAAACAAATTTGAATTCGGCTTTTAAAGATAAAAAAGGAAATTATTGGTTTGGTACCGATGGTGGACTAGTTCGTTTTGACCCGAATAAAAGAAAAAATGGAATCAATGAAATTGAAACTTTTATTCATATCGAATCAGTAAAATTATTTTTAGAAAATGTGGATTGGAAGAATTATACCAAGGAAATAGATTCAGAAAAAAATATTCCAAAGTCATTGAAAGTTGATTACGATGAAAATCACTTTACTTTTTATTTCCAAGGAATTTGTCACTCCAATCCAAATGAAGTAAGATATCAATTTAAGCTAGAAGGGTTCGATCCAGATTGGTCTCCAATCACTGATGCAACATTTGCAACCTACTCCAATTTACCTCCAGGCACCTATACTTTTATGGTCAAATCAAGAAATGATTCTGGAATTTGGAATAAACAAGCTGCCACATTTTCATTTACCATAACACCTCCTTTTTGGTTAACTTGGTGGTTTTTTATTCTTTGTGGCTTGGTAATTATTTTCTCAGTAATTGGATTTTATAAATGGAGAATCTCATCAATTAATCAAAAAAATAAAACACAACAACTCGAATATCAATCTCGATTGTTAGCATTAGAATCACAAAGTTTAAATGCAAGTATGAATCGACATTTTATTTTTAATGCATTAAATTCCATTCAGTATTACATTAATAAGCAAGATCGTTTAGAGGCAAATAAATATTTAACCAGTTTTGCTAAATTGATTCGAAAAAATCTGGATAGTTCTGTTTCTGGTAATCAAGTTTCTTTAACAGAAGAGTTAGAAAGATTAGAGTTATATCTTTCATTAGAATTGATGCGATTCAAGGATAAATTCGCCTACTCAATAGAATTAGATGATTCAGTTGATTCAGATTCGATGAAAATTCCTCCAATGCTTCTCCAGCCTTATGTAGAAAATAGTATTTGGCACGGAATCTTACCAATGGAGAGATTAGGAACTATAAAAATTAAGATCAAATTGGATGGTAGAATTTTGAAAATTGCGATTATTGACGATGGTATTGGAATTACTACAAGTTTGAAAAACAAGGAAAAATCTAGTCACGGACATGTTTCACGAGGTATTCAAATCAATAGTGGAAGACTGGCGCTTTTAAAGCAAATGACCAACGAAAACATGAGCATAGAAGGGCCTATGGAAACTTTTAACAAGGATGGAAATGTGACTGGCACAATGGTTAATCTTACCATTCCTCAAGTTGTAGATGCCAAAAACGAAGTTTTTAACAAAAAAGAATAGGAATTTTAAAACATAATCATATATTTGACGTATGATTATCTGAAAAAGAAATTTTTAAGAAAATGAAAAAGTTTAGATTTGTTTTGGCGGTGTTGATGGTTTCGGGCTTGTTATTCACAAGTTGCGAGAAAGAACACGAATTTAATCCATTGCCATCAGCAGGAAATACAATTCAAAACGATACCACAAAGGATGGTGATATTATTGTTGGTTCAGACACAGATAGTGATGGGGATAATATTCCAGATATCACCGATGGTGGGCGTGATGAAGATTATGATAAATCTGGCAGAAAGAGAAGACCTTAATTAAGGTATTTAATATTATAATAACCCTTTCGATTTCGAGAGGGTTTTTTTATGGAATTTATTTTTGTTTTATTGAAAAACAACAAATACATTTCTAAATATTCATTAATCAATATTCAATTAATAGAATTATTTATTTCAATGAATTCGTTATTAATCATTCGAAATTCTAGGGATACCCGCAATGGTCATGAGAAAGTTAGCTTCGTTGAACCAAAAAGGCCGGCTAATCAACTATTCTTATTCGGAGGCTTTGCGAAGAATAACCTATAAAACCTACTCTCACTAGCGTGCCAGCGTTTTTTATGCCGTCAAAAAGAATCGAAAAGTGGATTATTCGATATACTCATGCGAAAGTTAGCTTCGCTGAACCTAAAAGGCGGGCTAATCAACTATTCTCATTCGGAGGCTTTGCGAAGAATAACCTGTAAAACCTACTGTCACTAGCGTGCCATTGTTTTTTTATTCCTTCAAAAAAATTAAAAGAAGACTTTTATTTTTTTTCAGTCATAAAAAAACCCTCCAAGCTTTGCTTGAAGGGTTTTACAGAACGTTGCCCTAACAGGATTCGAACCTATACAGTCAGAATCAAAATCTGAAGTCCTGCCATTAGACGATAGGGCAATTGGGCGGCAAAGATAAATAAAATTTATTCTTAAAAAAAAATCATCTTAGCTAGTATATTACTATTACATAGAGAATTTTCCTAAATTCGCAGCTCTTACTCAAAAAACTATGGATTTTAAATTCTGGAACAAAACTCTTGGCTGGACGGCCTTCACCATTGCATTGGTGTGTTACTTTCTCACATTGGAACAATACGTTCCGCTTTGGGACTGTGGCGAATACATTAGTACGGCCTATAAATTAGAAGTAGGACATCCTCCTGGAGCCCCAACCTTTAATATGCTAGGAGCGGTATTCACTTACTTTCTTCCAACCGAAAGTGTAGCGATGATGATTAATTTCATCTCTGCTCTTTGTGCCGCATTAACAATTTTATTTATGTTTTGGACGATTACCTATTTAGGAAAACGTTTAGCATTAATTGGTGGCGGTGAACTTTCTGACGATAAAAAAATTGCCATTCTTGGAAGTAGCTTAATTGGCGCCTTAGCTTATGCATTTACCGATTCATTTTGGTTCTCAGCAGTTGAAGGTGAGGTTTATGCGATGTCTTCTTTCTTTACCGCTCTTGTAGTTTGGGCAATTTTTAAATGGGATGAAGTGGCCGATGAGCCTTATGCCGATCGTTGGTTAATTTTTATCATGTATATGATTGGATTATCCATTGGTGTCCATCTTTTGAACTTATTGGCAATACCTGCTGTTGGAATGATGTATTATTTCCGAAGATATAAACCGAATACAAAAGGAGGAATCATTGCATTTATCGTTTCATTAATTGTACTCGGAATTATTCAAATGGTTATCATTCCTGGTATGGCAAAATGGCCAGCAAAAATGGAAATTTTATTCGTAAATAGTTTTGGATTACCGTTTTCATTTGGATCTACATGTTTCTTTTTGATGGTAATTGGATTAATCATTTGGGGAATTCGTGTTTCCGAAAGAAAACAAAAACATATGCTCAATATGGCCGTGATGACATTCATGGTTATTCTTATTGGTTTCTCTTGTTTCGCTATGATTATGATTCGTTCACAGGCAAACACCCCTGTAGATGAAAATAATCCTGAAACATTTCCGCAATTATTAAGTTACCTTAATCGTGATCAATATGGATCTGCTCCATTAGTATCAGGTAATTATTGGAATTCGGAACAAGGTGGAAAACCAGAAGATGGTGACCCAGTTTATATGCCTGGTTTTGCTGTAAAACGAGGAGATCAATTAGTAAAAGGTTTCCGTTCAGAAGAGGAAGCAAAAAAATATATCAAGGAAAATGAATTAGCTAATGTGACTATTTCTGAAGAATATTTTATTGGCGATAATCGAAAAGCTATTGAACCTGTTTTTAAACCGGAGCATACCACTGTTTTCCCTCGTATGTATAGCCGCGAAGACCGTCATATTCGAATGTACAAATTATGGTCGGGTTATGTAGGTGGCGATTATTTGAACACTAGCATTAAAAAAGAATATGATGATATCAGCAATGCGATCAATCAAATGGAAATGATGCAACAAAAAGGTGAATTAGATCCTGCCATGACCAATGAATTGAAGGCTTATCAGAACTACAAAGCACGAATGGATATGACTGGAATTAAAATTCCAACGTTCGGAGAAAATTTATCCTTCTTTTTCAATTATCAAATGGGTTGGATGTATTTTAGAT
>CAMBFX010000123.1 GCA_945865695.1 Chryseobacterium gleum
TTATCTGGATGTGCAATAATCGCATCAATAATCCAAGTATCATTTACTCCATCATTGTCTGGGCTAAATGCATTGTAGGAAGGAACAATTCCGCAATCAGGATTACTACCGTCTATAATTACATTCACAGAATCTGATGATGAACATGGCCCACTTGTTACCGTTACAACATAAGTAGTATTTACATTCGGTGTTGCAATTGGATTTTGAATAGTTGAATCACTCAATAAAATTCCTGGCGACCAAGAAATAGTTCCAGTTGCAGAAGTTAAATTCAAAAGTGCTGGAGTTAAAGGACAAATCGTTAAGTCAGGTCCAGCAGAAACTTGTGGATTATTTACAGTTATATTAAGTATTACAGGATTACTTTTGCAACCTGTATTTTGTGCAACTGCATAATAAATTATTGAGCTAGTTAAAACAGGAGTTGTAAAATTTATTGTTGAGCCTACATTAATGGTTAATGCCGCATCCGAATACCATTGAATAGTTGTTCCTGCAGTATTTGGATTTGAAACCGTTAAAACTAAACTGCCTCCACCACAAATTGATTGATTAGTATTTGAAACTGCAATGGGGTCTAATGGAACGAGACTTATCACAAAAAGATTCGGTGTTGTTGTTCCCGCACACCCGGTAACTAAATCAGTAAATTGATAACTCAAAGAATGTGTTCCTGCACTAAAAGTAGAAGGGTCAATGGTGGTGATTGTTGTAAATGGAGCACCATCAATCGACCAAAATCCACCAGCTGGAGAACCTGTTGGAATGAATGCTGCATCAGTAATACAATAAGCAGCGTTTAATCCAGTAATGGTAGGGCTAGGTGCCGCTTGAACATTTATTGTTACAGTATCATCGCATCCAACAGAAGTGGTATAAATCACATCGAATGTTCCAACACCAGTTGAAATAGAATTAAAATTAACTCCTGTAACACCAACACCTGACCATACTCCACCTGATATAGAAGGAATAAAATTTGTGTTCATATCAAAGGGAGCCCAACCTGAACAAGCATTTACTGGTGAAGACACACTCATTACTGGTTCTGGACTAACAGTTACTGGTATAACAACTGTACCAATACAACCATCCGCTGCTGTAACAGTTAACGTCACGTTATTTACTCCTGAATTAAAAAAAGCAACTCCAGATACATTTGAAATTGTAGCTGAAGAAGGAGATGCGGAGGGAAATGTCCAATTCCATGCAGTGCTTAAAGAAGAGGAGTTAGTTGAAAGATCAGTAAAATTAAAACCAAAATTATTTTGACATGAGTTTGTGGATGAAACACTAAAATTTGCAGTTACCAAATTTCCAGCGAGAATACTTACCCCGATATTAGTTGTACAACCATTAATATCTAAAATATCGACAATATGATTTCCAGGTGAAAGACCTCCAAAAAAAGTTCCAGGGCCATAAACACCAGCATCAATTCTAAAGTTATAAGGACCTGTTCCTCCATTTGGAGAAACCGAAATCGTTCCATCATTTAAACCACTACAAGTTTCGGGAGTAAAAATGGATGAAATTGAAATGGCCGGTGGGGGATTTACGATTACATTATTACTAGTAGTTAAACAACTATTTGCGTCTTTCACTACAATTTGATACGTATTGGCACATAAACTTAAGAATGTGGTAGAGCTTTGATAAAAACTTCCATTGTCAATACTATATTGATAGGGCGGTGTACCACCTGTTTCACTCAACACAATTGATCCATCACAAGATAAATTACAAAGAGTATTATTCACGTTTGATGTTACTGTGAGAAGTGGTGGTTCAGCAATTGTTGCTGTATCTGAAAAGACAACAGCTGAAACGGTATCTGTTACCTCACAAGTATAGGTGCCAGGACCTGTAAAATAAACATTTGAATTTGCTCCGGCAATTGGACCAGAACCTACCAAATACCATTGGTAAATATATGGTGCATAATTTCCACCAGTAACTGAAACTTCTAATCTTCCATTAGCATTTCCATTACATAAAACATCGGTAGAATCAATAATTGACACAAGATAAGGAGCACGCACCATGATGGTATCTAAAAACTCACTTGATTCATCATTGGTTGAAACAATTTTAGTAGCTGTTGCTGTAAGAATATCTCCAATAGATAAACCAGTCATAGTTAAATCTAAATATTGATCATTAACATCAATCGTAAAAGGAGAAGCAGCGGACTCTTGAATAGTAAGTGCCTTATACATCAAGATTGGAGAAACAGTCAAAACAAGTGTCCCCTTAGTATTAATTAGAAATGTATCATTAGGCAAAGCTGAGACAATTTGCCACCTCAAGGAGCCAGGCCCAGAATCAGCTAAATTATTTACAATAAGAATTTTTGAATATCCGTTGACTACAAGGAATAATCCCAAAACCAGTACAATTGTATTTTTCAACATAGCAAGTAAGTTTAATTCGTATAAAAGAAGTCAAATATACTATAAAGTGACCTACAATTGTTACGATATGCTGAAAAGCTTAGATGAAATTCACTATTTCAAAGATTTGCACAAGTTTGCTAAATTTTATACCTCATAGTGATGCCTTTTTTGATAAAGCTTAACAAAAGAGGTAAGATTTACAGACTCAAATAATTATTTATAGTAATTATTTCACTCTGATGTATTCAATCATCAAAACTTAGGAGTTTATATTTTTCATCTGAAGGATATCAACAATGAACTCATTGCTCAAACCAAGCTATTGATACTGAAGCAAACCTATTTTCCGAACAAAATCAAACACTCCAATAACTGGTTGGCTTTTTATTTACCGTTCAAAAAAAATTAATCTATATCATGGGGTATTGCTTTATATTAGCAGCCTGAAATTAAACCTATGAAAAGAAATCAATTACATTTTTTAGTACTTATTGTTGCATTTACAGCTTCACAATGTAAATCTGGAAAGTCAGATAGTTCTAAACCAGAAATCACTACTAATACCAATAATGTTGTTAAACCTGACGTAGTTGCAACGGTAAATGTAGAACCTGAATATTCTTATAATTCGGTTAAAGAAAGTGTCGATTTTCAATTCATGGACCCAAGCGTTGACCCAAAAGTTGATTTCTATAATTATGCCAATGGAATTTGGATGAAAGAAAATCCTGTTCCTTCGACTGAAGACCGTTGGACAAATTTTAGTACGTTATTAAAAAACAACAACGATAGACTTTTAGAAATTCTAACAGATGCTTCTAAAATGAAAAACGAACCTGGAAGCGTTAATCAATTGATTGGAGATATGTATTATTCCATTTTGGATTCTACCACTAGAAATAAAGCTGGAGTAACCCCTTTAAAACCTCATTTAGATAAAATTTTGGGATTAAAAGACATTAAAAAATTAGCTGATATTTCGGGAGATTTACATTCTAAAGGAGTAAGGTTTTTATTTGATGTTTCCGTCGACCAAGATTTAAAAAACAATACTCGAAACATGATTTATATTGGGCAAGGGGGAATGTCATTACCAACCAAGGATTTTTACACCAAAACAGATTCCAGTTCAGTTGCCATAAGAACAGAATTTAAAAAACATGTTTCTCTTTTATTTCAAGAAATTGGATATGATGATAAAAAGGCAAATGCCACTGCAGAAATCGTATTAAATATAGAAACAGAATTAGCATCTTCAGCAATGGATCCTGTTCAAATGCGTGATATCGAAAAACAATATAATTTATGGTCATTTGAAGATTTAAAAAAGAAAAATCCATCATTTAATTGGGAAGTTTATTTTAAATCTCAAGGAATGATCAAAATGCCCGATACGGTAATTATTAGTCAAACTGATTTTATGGCTAAAATGGAATCCATGACTAAAACTGTAAAAGTAGAGGATTGGAAAGAATATATTCGTTGGCATTTATTACAAAGTACTTCTTCCAAACTTACTGATAAGATGGAAAAACAAATGTTCTATTTTAATAACACCATTTTACGTGGCACAAAAAAAATGAAACCTAGATGGGAACGCGCTGTAAATACCATGGGAAATTTAGCTATTAACGAAGCTTTAGGACATGCATTTGTAGATAGAACATTTAGCGAAGACAGTAAGAAAAAAGTAAATGAAATGCTTGATAATATTAAAGAAGCTTTCAAAGGAAGATTAGATCAGTTGGATTGGATGAGTGATGAGACTAAGAAAAAAGCACTTTTGAAATTAGAATCATTCGTAAGTAAAATTGGCTTCCCAGATTCTTGGACCGATTATTCTTCATTAAAAATTAGACGCGAATCGTATGTAGAAAATTTCTTTGCCTGTAACGATTTTACCACCAAAAAAAACTATGCAAAAATTGGAAAACCAATTGACAGAAGTGAGTGGTTAATGGCTCCTCATATTGTTAATGCTTATTATAACCCGTTATGGAATGAAATCGTTTTTCCTGCAGGAATTATGCAACCGCCTTTCTTTGATGTCACAAAAGAAGATGCCGTGAATTATGCTCGAATGGGCGCTGTTATTGGACATGAATTTACTCATGGTTTTGACGATCAGGGCGCCATGTTTGATCATACTGGAACAATGGCCGAATGGTGGACAGCAGAAGACAAAACAAAATTTAATGAGCGTGCTAAAAAGCTAGTTGATCATTTTAATGAATTCGAACCACTTCCTGGCTTACATGTTATTGGTGAATTAACATTAGGTGAAAATATCGCAGATTTGGGCGGACTGACGGTTGCATATTATGCCTACAAAAGATCTTTGATTGGTAAAAAAGAAAATAATATCAATGGCTTTACTTCCGAGCAAAGATTCTTTATTTCTTTTGCCCAAATTTGGAGAGAAAACATGACTGATAAAGCCATGAAAATGCAAGTAATGACAAATCCACATTCACCAGGAATGTATCGTGTTATTGGACCTTTGTCTAATATGCCTGAATTCTTTGAGGCATTTGATGTTAAAGAAGGCGATAAAATGCGCAGACCAGTTGATAAGATTTGTAAAATCTGGTAAAATATAGTTGATTCCATTAATCAAAAGGTGGAGAAATCTAACCCTATTTTTTTTGGCAGAATAATTGTGTGTAAAAGAAACAAAACTTTTGATAATTTAGATACCTGAATTCTAAGTTCAAATTAAGCACCATGATTGTCCGCGAAGCGCTCAATTAATCAAATAGAAAAAATTACTATGATTAAAAAATTAATCCTTCTTTTAGCTTTCATCCATCCTTTTGGAAGTTTTGCTCAATCCATTTATGAATTCAAATTTGATAATGCCTCTGGTCAATCTTATTTAGGTTTTATGGTTTACTGGAGTGAAAGTGATGCCTATATGCGAGTTGCTTTTACTGACCCGAATGGAAAATATAATGTGGTGAATGTAAAATATACAGCTGTTACAGGAAAAAATGACGATTCAAATTATACGGTTTTTCTTGGCTCTGATGCTACTTTTATTTTAGGACCAGAAGGCGCAAGTTATGACCCCGACACTTTTGTTTGGCTTTGGGGTGATGATGGGGTTTATGATTTACCTTCTGTTACTTCAAACTTAAACTCTGCTGAAGAAAGTTTCCGAACAGTTATTTCCTATACAGAATTAGATGCTTCTACATTAACTGAGGAATATATTCATCAATTCTACTATTCGGATGAAGCAGATTATCTATCATTCGTATCCATGGTTGGAAATAAAGAAGAACATACGCTACATACTGACGAATACCATTATGATGATTACAAATATGAAGAGTATACCAATGAAAATAATTCAGTAACTAATTCTAATACCAGTTCAAAGGATGTAACTTTTCACTTTATGATGGTTGCCAATACCGAAATTGGAGATATTGGTAAAAGTTGTGACGTAGATAAAAGAAATTACGTAAGTGAATTTGAAGGTGTAGCCGAAGCATTAGGAATTACCTTTAAACCCTATATCATTGACGGAAAAAATTTCACCAAAACGAAAGTGAATGAAGCCTTAAAAAATATGAGTGTTGGAACAAATGATGTCGTGTTTTTCGTTTATACTGGCCATGGATTTCGTTGGTCGAATCAAACCAATGATTATCCCATGTTGGATATGAGATATAATGTGTATCAAAAAATAGGCGAAGAAAATGCCCTTTCTCTAGATGCTATTTATTCTTCCATTAAGGCTAAAGGAGCTAGATTAAGTGTTGTATTTGGTGATTGTTGTAATTCGGACGTGGGAATTAATCAAAGAACATCATCTACTTTTCTTGCCTCACGATCTAATCCAAATTTCAAGCAAGAAAAATTAGAAAAACTTTTCATTAAATCAACAGGGTCATTAATTGTTACTGCGGCAAGTCCTGGTGAAGTTTCTTGGAGCAATGATGTGAATGGTGGTTTTTTCACGGCTAGTTTCCTTTCTGCTTTCCATGAAGAAATCAGTTATTTGAGTAGTGATGTAGCAGATTGGGATGGCCTAATTAAAAAGACAAAAGAAAATGCAAAATATAAATCGGCACCCGCTACATGTTCGGTTTGCACACCTCAAAATGCAGTAACCAATGTAAAAGTTACCTATAAATAAAAATACTATTCCCAAATGATCATCGAGCGATCATCACTAACGGAGACTAATTGGTCTCCGTTTTTTGTGAAATACAAATTATTTACAGAAGCTTTATGTCCATTAGAATTCTTGGCATCTAAACGCTGAATCACTTCTAATGTTTCTGCATTCCAAATTTTGATGTTTTTATCTCGAGAAGCACTCACAAAAATAGTTAGGGTTGGGTGAAAAGCAATTTTATAAATCGCATAATTATGAGCCGGAATAGATTTTATTAAATCAAAAGTAGATGCATCCCAAAAATTCAAATGAGCATCTTTCCCTCCCGAAATCAATGTTTTTCCATCTGGATAAAAGCAAAGTGAATTCACTCCCATTTCGTGCGCTTTGAACTCGTGAATAAGATTATAATATTCCGTTTCAAGAATGCGAATCCAACCATCACCACATGCCATTGCTAATTTCGATTTATCAGGGGAAAATAAACACATTCTGATTTTTTCTGTACAAAAGGGCAAATGTAATTTAAGTTTGAAATCAGATAAGTTCCAAATAGAAATACTTCCGTCGCCCGAAGAAATGCAAAAATGATTATTGATTATTGAATATTCGATAGAAAAAATGGGGCCCTTATGAAAAACGATATGGTGGATTTCTTTTTTCGTATTTAAATCTATCACATGAAAAGATCCGTCGGATAATCCAGCAATCAATAAACCCAATTCAAAAATATGATTCAATGAATAGATTGGTTTACCAATCTTCACCGAAAAATTTTCAGGAGTAAATAATTCCAAATTCCATTCAGCAATCATTCCATCAACTGCACCTGTAAAAACAGTGTTTACTGAATTACCATTAGTTAAACCATATATGGCTCCAGAATGTCCGGATAAATATGCTACTGACTTCACCTGTCAAATGTACGAGCAATTTTCTTGGCTAAATGTCCGATTGTCGTAATAATTATGCTAAAATGGTCATCTTGGCAGAGAAATTCAACTGGCATATTTATTGAAAAACAGTTTGTCAAACAATAAAATTAGAATTATGGCAACTGGAAAAATCAATGTACAAACCGAAAACATCTTCCCTATTATTAAGAAATTTCTTTATTCGGATCATGAAATATTTTTAAGAGAATTAGTTGCCAACGCCACTGATGCCACTCAAAAATTGAAAACATTAGGTTCAATTGGAGAATTCAAGGGAGAAGTGGGAGAAGCTACCATTCGTGTTTCGGTGGATAAAGATGCGAAAACGATTACAGTATCTGACCGTGGTTTAGGAATGACAGGCGAAGAAATTGAAAAATATATTACTCAAATCGCTTTTTCAGGAGCAGAAGAGTTTGTAAATAAATACAAAGATAAAGCCCAAGGCATTATTGGTCATTTTGGATTAGGTTTTTATTCTGCCTTTATGGTTTCTTCTAAGGTAGAAATCATTTCTAAATCTTTCAAAGATGCACCCGCTGTTAAATGGGAATGTGATGGCTCGCCAGAATATACCCTAACAGAAACAGAAAAAACGGATAGAGGAACGGATATCATTCTTCATATTGCAGAAGATTCCGAAGAGTTTTTAGAAGAAGGAAGAATCAGAGGAGTTTTGACCAAGTATTGTAAATTTTTACCTGTAGAAATTGCTTTTGGTAAAACAATTGATAGAGTAAAAGATGAAGCAGGAGTTGAAATTGAAGTAGAAAAAGATGCTATCATCAACAATACACAACCGGCATGGGTAAAAACGCCTGCATCATTAACCGATGAAGACTACAAAGATTTTTATAGAGAATTATATCCCTATGCCGAAGAACCATTGTTTCATATTCATCTCAATGTTGATTATCCATTTAATTTAACGGGAATTCTATACTTTCCGAAATTGAAAAACAATGTAGAGGTTCAAAAAAATAAAATTCAACTTTATTGTAATCAAGTTTTCGTAACTGATTCTGTAGAGGGAATTGTTCCTGATTTTTTAACCTTATTACACGGTGTAATTGATTCGCCAGATATTCCTTTGAATGTTTCACGTTCGTATTTACAAAGTGATGGAAACGTAAAAAAGATTGCTTCTCATATTACCAAAAAAGTAGCAGATAAATTGGAAGAAATGTTTAAGAATGATCGTGCCGATTTTGAAAAGAAATGGGATGATATTAAAGTATTCATTCAATATGGAATGTTAACCGAAGAAAAATTCTTTGAACGTGCTACTAAATTTGCCCTCTATAAAAATGTGGATAGCGTCTACTCTACTTTCGAAGATTACAAAGAAAAAATTAAGCCAATTCAAACCGATAAAGATGAGCAACTCATCATTCTTTATACCAATGATAAAAAAGGGCAACATACCTACATCGAAACAGCAAAACAACGCGGTTATGATGTTTTAGAATTCGAAGGACCATTGGCTGCGCATTATATTTCTAAAATAGAAACTACCACCGAAAAATGTTCATTTGCCAGAGTAGATTCTGATACGATTGATAAAATCATTAAGAAAACAGAAGATCTGCCTTCTAAATTAACGAATGATGAACAAGAAGCCATCAAACCTGTTTTTGAAAAAGAATTAGATACCAAAAAATTCCATATTTCATTTGAGAGCATGAGTGAAACGGATCAACCAGCTGTTGTTACACAAACCGAATTTATGCGCAGAATGAAAGAGCAACAAGCCATGGGTGGAGGCGGATTTTATGGAGCATTACCCGAAATGTATAACGTAGTCATCAATGCTAATCATCCCATCATTGCTAAAATAAAAGATTCTGGCGACGCCGTGATGAAAGAACAAATGGCAAAACAAGTGGTGGATTTAGCTTTACTTACTCAAGGAATGTTAACTGGCGAAGACTTAACGAAATTTGTGAAGCGTTCGGTGGAGCTGATTGGGAAAGAATGAGAAGAAGGCAAGAGTGATGAGGCAAAAGGAAAAAAGCAGTAGGCAGTTTACAATTGGCAATGAAGAACAGGTTTAAGGTTTAAGGTTTAAGGTTTAAGGTTTAATGAAGAACGAACATCTGCACATTTACATTCGATAAACTAATTTGATTTAACCATCTTTATTAAACCTTGAACTTTGAACAATAATAACCTAATGCACCTTATCGGCAATCATGCGGTTACCCACTTGACGAAATTTCCAGTTGGAATCAAAAATATCCTTGAGATAGCGATTGTAGAGACTCAAACGTTTTGTAGTGGAATTAGCCGATTCATCTTCGGTAGGTTCGCCCGTAAACTCAACGAGACGCAGATTAGGATG
>CAMBFX010000124.1 GCA_945865695.1 Chryseobacterium gleum
TAGAGCGGGTTAGCGTAACAATTTCAGAATAGTTCTATATTTCCAATATTTCACTAAATTTGCACCAAGAAAAAGGTCCTGTGGCCGAGCGGCTAGGCAGAGCTCTGCAAAAGCTTCCACTCCAGTTCGAATCTGGACGGGACCTCAAAAAAAAACCCCTTATATATGGGGGTTTTTTATTTTAAAAGACCCTTTATAGACCCTTAATCAATAAAAATTAAAAAACTTTACTTGTAGAAATTAATAAGGATGGTAAACCTTTCTCACAAAAAATTATCGTTGAATAATTAATTTTTCAGAATAAGAAAATAAATCAGATGTGCCTCTGATTTGGTAAACACCGGGGATTAATTCTTCGGTGTTTATTTTTTTTCCCTCGTCCAAATGTCTAGATAAAATCAATTTCCCATTCATATCGTAGATTTCTACAATAAGATTTTGATCAAACTCTCCGAAGAAACTCACTTCATCATTTGCCGGATTAGGAAAAACCTTAAAAGTATTTGAATTTCCCTCTTCTAGATTTAGTAATTCATTTGTAAAAGAAGCTTTTCTATACCAAACGATATCGTTACCAAAGTCTTTCCAAGTAATATGAAAAATACCATTTTTGAAAACAAGATGTGGATTTTGGTGAACGGTTCCGGTAAAATCACTGATGATTTGAGGCTGGCTTAATCCGCTCATTCCAGTCGTGGAAACAGAAATATAGGTTTTCACAACTCCTGTTCGATTATCTTGCCAAACAATTCCGATTGTATCTCCGTTTCCATCAATTTCAGGATAGTTCATAGTGAACGAACCAGTAATTACAGATTGGTCGGCATAATATTCGGGACCTGCTACTAAGTTTGTTTTATTTAAAGTATTTGCTTTAATCATTGTTTTGTTGTTTTCTTTGGCCATATAAACACTGATTAAGGAATCTCCTGAAATAATCGAGGAGGCTCCAGAAGCTGGACAATTATTCGAAAACCAATTAGTATTATCCATTCTTCGAAGGCTGTCGAAACTGATTCCGCCATTATCAGAAATTGACACGTAAAAATCTCGTATGTTGTTTACATTATTTCGATAAGTCAAATAAATATTATCATTTTCCACTGAGATAGCAGCGGGACAACATTCACAAGGCATTGAAGAGGCATCTGGAGTGGCATTTAATTCGGTTGTAAAAGTATTTCCCGCGTCAATGGACCGGTAAAATACATATTGAGGATTTTGTGCGGATTCGCCACGTATGAAGATAATCATTGGGTTTCCGTTTTCATCCAAAGTCATATTAGCATATTCTAACATTGATCCGAATGAGCGATCATTGACGAGAATGGTATCCGAGAATGTTTGTCCTCCATCCAATGATCTACGCAAATAAACACGATGTTCATTTGTTCCCATGGAAACATAACAGATATAAACCGAATCTCCTTTTGATTTTACAACAGGACCTTCAGCGTATCCCAACATTGTATTTTCGTCATCATATGTCAATTGAATGGGAGTGTCAAAACCATTTCCGTTCCAATGAGAATACATTAGATTCTGATTATTGGAAGGGTCTCCCCAAACAACAAGAGGTTGATCATTAACCAAAGCCAAACGGGGGTGGGCATTTCCTGTAGAAGGTCCCGAAACTTGGAACGGGAAGGAAAAAAACAAAGTTTGGGATTGAAGTGTGAGGGAAGTTAATCCTAAAATTAAAAGAAAAAATTTTTTCATTTTTTTAATTTGTTAATTACTGACTCATCTATATAAAAAGATTTTCGGTTTTCGCCTGTCAAAGTTATTGTTTTTATTTCTTATTCTATTAGCTTTTTTTACCAATAAACGCAAGCTTGTCGCTAACCCTTGTTGAACAAAGAGAAAAATCTGTTTTTAGAAAAAACAAAAACAGTATGCGCCTTGCTCTGCCGTGCGCCTTTGCTGAAGCTTCAGCGCAAGCAAAAGCGGCTACGCGAAGGCGATACAGCATACTGGCTTTTTGGGTTGACCCAGCAACATTTATAAAATCGTTAATTAAAGATAAGTTTTTTAGTGGAGGAAAAGATTGATGTTGCGAAGCAGGAACAAAGGGCTGGAGCTAGATGGCTGTTAGGTGCTTTTTAATTTTTGAATTTCATCTGATAGCTTTGGAATGTCTCGTTGAATTATACCCCAAATTAATTCAGGTTCTATCGAGTCATACGCATGGGAAATGATGTTTCTTAATCCAATAATTTTCTTGAAAGATGAAATTTCAATATCAGGGCGTAATTCCATTATTTTCCGCACCGCTTCTCCTATAATCTCGAGTTCTCTTTCGATTGCCCTTTGCATAATAACATCTTTGGTGAAAACATTGAAATCATTACCTAATCGTTCTTTAATGATTTCTATTTCCGAAATTATACTTTCAATGTCAAGCAAGTACTTCAGAACTTTAGGCTGCATAAAGTTCAATTTTTGAGCGATTGATTTCCTCCTTAAGTATTGGATTACGTAAAGAGTTTGTTGAAATAAGGTCAATTTTCTTCCCCGTTATTTCTTCTAAACCTTCAAGTAGTGCAAAGTAATTATCTGCATAATCTAAAACATCAATTTCAGCCGAGAATTGAACAAGGAAATCAATGTCACTTTCTGCTGTCATAGCGTTTCTGGCAGCCGAACCAAATACGGAAATAGTTTTCACCTTATGTTTCTCACATAGGGAAATGATTTTATCCAACTTATTTGACAATACTTCTACCATAGCGAATCAAAGATAATGAATATTTGTTTATACTGTGATTCGCCCTGGTTTATTGCAACTAGCTTGTCACTAACCCCTCTTAAACAAAGAGAAAAATCTGTTTTTAGAAAAAACAAAAACAGGATGCAGCATACTGGCTTTTTGGGCGGGAATTTATCGCATCAAATGAAAATAACCAGAGTATGATTTATCTTCCACCAATAAAACATAGTAATAAACTCCTTCGTTCCATCCTACTCCGTTCCAATCATTTTGATAATTATCCTTTTCGTAGAGCGTATTTCCCCAACGATTAAAAATGGTGAGTCGATTACTATCAAAAAATTCAAGATATTGAAAGGATAAAAATTCATTTAAGGCGTCACCGTTAGGAGAAATTACATTGGGTAAAACAATCTCTAGTGGCAGAACGGTTATCGTTCTACAATTTGTATCTGAACATGAAGTGGAAGTAGAAATGATTTCACAAATACTGTATTCACCAGGCGAATCAAAAATAAAATTACCAATTGAATCATTAGAAAAGGGAACGCCATCCACTGTCCACTGATGTGAAACAATGTTTCCAGCGGTTTGCGTAATATCTGTAAAAAAAATTGGATCCAAAATAAAAACTGGATCAGGGGCCAAAGTGAAATCAGCATTTGGTATTGGCTCGGTAATAATCACAAAATTTGTGGTATCTCCAAAACAATTATTCAAACTTGCATAAGCAGCATACACAATAGTATCGTAAACCATACTTGTGTTTTCAGTCAAGGTATCTGTAATAAATCCACCTGTTCCATTGGTAGAATGTCCAGACCAAAAAATATTAGCTCCCGAAATACAAGTATCAAGATTTAATAAAGCGGTTTCACCTGAACAAATAATTAAAGTATCAGATCCTGCTGAAAAAACATTAGAAACAGGTTTAATAGTTAAATTAAGTGCAGGCCAATTAGCAATAGTATTTCCACAGGCATCGGTTACTGTAGGCGGAGGAACTGCCAATGAAGTGGAGTTATCACATACCACTGGACAATTGGGAATAGTAAGATTTACATTCTGCACAAAAGCTACGCTATTACATCCTACTGGTGTTCCAAAAGTATGAGGAGTGCTCATCCAAGGATGCGTAACTGTAAAAGGCGGTACGCCATATCTAGTATAGGTAGTTAATTGAAATTGGCATTGATTTGAACAAAGCGGGGGTGAATTTACTGCCGCTTGTGAACCATAATTCTCAATAGTGTTTCCCTCTATATAAGCACTAAATGGCCAAATGGCTGTTGGATCATAATAAAGATAAGTAGTGTTACAAGTTGTTCCGTTGGATGTTCTCCAAAGATTCATGGTAAGATAAAAAGTATAGGAATTACATTGCTGGGTATAACAACACATCAATGGATTTCTCAAATTAAAATCTTCTAAATACCCTGTTCCTGCAAAATTTCCGGTTGGAGGAGCCACCGTAAAATCAGTGGACGTTGCACAAGAAGTAGAAAAAGTCATGTGACCATCGGACATTACAGTTGTAGTAAATGGATTTGCATAATAATTCGAAGTAATAAATAAGCCCGTTACTGTTACTTGTGCAGGAACGGTAATTAAAATACTATCGCTATTGAAATTGGGCGCAAAACAAGAAGGCATTGTGCCACCCGACCATGTTGTGGTGGGTCCGATAATTAATGGATCTATAACCACAGGATAAGTTAGTCCACTTTGATTAAAATAAGTTTGCGGAACCGACATGCTCAAAATAAATTCAGTAGAAGATACTTTTTCCATTCGATAATTTCCTGTGATTGTTTTTCCAGAAGCATCGTAACACCAAAGTGGCGCAATGCTATATTCGGTTTTCCCTTCTGAATTTCTAATTTCGATAAAGCCTGGTCTCTCAGCATTTTTGTCATTCAAGTAAATTTTAAAATCATTACTCTTCAAGGTAATTTTTTCTTTAATGACAAAATCTCCCTGGAGAGAAACGGGTTGGTTTAATACATAACTGTATTTTATCCCATTGTTTCGAAATTGAAAATACTTATCGATATTCGGAAGATAATCCTCAAATAAAAGTGTGTCTTTCACTAATGACGTATTGCTCTGATTAAAATTTTCAATTGAGACATTCCATTCTTTTGTTTGTGAAAAAATAAAACCTCCTGTAGAAACAGAACCATCTCTCGATACTGAAAAAGGGGTTTTCTGTTGATTAGCGTGCCAGCCATCTGAATCTATTTTTGGCAAGGTAGAGACTGGCATCCATTGGTTATTAGCATCCAAATAATTGACTGCTTCTTTAGAAAAATAATGGACAATAGTTCCGTTTGGTTTTACATAAGAGGAAGAATTCAATGTTCTTTCAACAACAATTTCCTTCCAACCCATGATTTTATCTCGATGAATTTTTCCAGAAATTTGATTTACCGATTGCGCATTACCAAATTGAGCCTTCAGGGTCATTGGAAATAAAAGGATAAATAAAATAAATATTACTCTCATAGGTTTTCCAGTTTAATCCAACTACACAGCTTGTGATATCTTTTTCTAACTAATTATGTTGTCTAAATTAATGATTTTATTTCTTCCTAGCTAAATCTTTATGTGCCTTCACATAATGTCCTGCTGCTAACGCGGCATTAATACTTAATTCTCCTGCTAAAACAACTGCAGCGATTATTTCTGCAAACTTTCGTGATTTTCCTGCCCCATAACAATCCATCAATTCTAAACACTCTCGTTGCGTTGGCATATTCGTTCCTCCTCCTACAGTGCCCACTACTAAATTTGGCATCGTAACGGAAGCATATAAATCTCCAGCCCTGTTTTTTTCGAATCTACTTACGCCCACAGATGCCTCCGAAATACAAGCGGCATCTTGTCCGCAGGCAATAAATATTGCAGCAATGGCATTGGCAAAATGTCCTTGTGATCCAATAGCGCCACTTTGAATGGTGCCAATTAATGCTGTTTTCCAAAAATCTTCTAATTGGTCAACTGAAACTTTTAAATGCTCTTTCACTATTGCAGCTGGCACTATTACTTCTGCGGTAACTTTTTTTCCACGCACTCCTAAAAAAGAATTGACAGTAGCCATTTTTTCACCCGACAATCCACTTTCTAAATACCAAGAAACGGGTTGCACGGGTGATTTTTCTTCTATATAACGACAAATTGCATCCGTACAAAAAGTAATCATGTTATGTCCTGCAGCATCTCCAGTGATAAATTCGAAAGAAAGAGTGACCGAATTTCCTTCGATATCTGTACTCATTTGCTGGTATTCGGCATGACGACTTTGTTCGGCAGTTAATTTTCTAAAAATAACTTGTTGATCCAAAACCCACAATAAAAAGCTCATTACTTCTGAAATATCATTGAAAATAAAAACGGGGCAACGTTGAATACCTTCTGTTAAACAAATGGAAGATATTCCTCCCGCTAATCGACAAACCTTTGCGCCTCTATTATAGGTTGCTACCAATGAACCTTGAGAGGTAGAAAGAGGAACATAAAACTCTCCATCAGCAACGGTACCTATCACTTTCACTGGGCCAATAACCCCCGTTGGAATCATGGTCATTCCAATAAAGTTTTCGATGTTGCCCTGAAAATGGGCTAATTCTTTAATCCCTCCGTTACTTTTTAGCAAAGGGAAATTTTTACCTGTGTTATCGGTGATGGTTTCTAGTCTTTGTTTCTGCCCAACAGCAGAAACGATTTCATCACTCTTGATCATTTCATCTTCTGTAACGGGGAGATCTCCTTTTTTCTTTACATTTCTTTTAAACGCCGAAAGACGTTCATTTCGGTTCAGTTTTTCTATTGCCCTTTTGGCTTTTTCTAAATTGGCACTCATTTAAAAAGTATTTATTTCTCAAAATTAACGTTTCCCCTGTTATAATGGAAATAAGAGTTTATCAATGTTCTAATATTCGAGTATCCAATTGCTTGAATTAAAAGAGAAATGCGTTTTAATTATGATAAGCAGGATAATTATCCATTTCAGCTATTGTATTCAATTGATATTGCAACAGGAAAAGTTAAATCATATGATCAAAAGGTATATAAGATCGAACTTAACGTGAAAAAATAAGTCGAAAACTGACTGTTCTCATTGGAATTTCGTATCTTTAAACATGCGAAAATCTAGCAAATATCATAACGATTTTGAAGTTGACCGTCTTACGAATTCCATTCTGAATTGTATTTCGGGAGGCAGTTTTCCGACAGATGTACTTTTACTCTCAAAAGATGATTTAAAACAAATTTTAAAGAAAACAGGTTGGAGATTTAATTGGAAAAATGAAATGGCACAAACTCGCATGACACCTCCGCGAAGCAGCACCGAAGGTAAACGCATGTTATGGGCTTGTGTTTCGAATTAAGCTGCTTTTTTTGAAGTAGTCTTTTTTCGTTTTTCTTTGTATGCTTTGATATATTCACTCAATGCAATTTCTTCTTCCTTTGTCATAAGTCTGCTTTGAATGAAATCCACATCCAATTCATTTTTACGTGATTTATTTTTCATAATATTGCTTTTTCTTTTATCGAATGAAAGATCGATGTCGCTCTTCTTCCGAACGTAAATTATACCAAGAACAAATCCATTTACTCAAAGAAGAAGTTTCTTACCTAAAAAAAATAGTTGATAAATTATTAAATAAATAACTTATTTAATTACCAGCTTAAATCCTTTTCCATGAACGTTCACAATTTCAATATTGGAATCGAATGCGAGGTATTTTCTCAGTTTGGCGATGTAAACGTCCATACTTCTTCCGTTGAAATAACTATCATCGCCCCAAACGGCACTCAAAGCAAAATTTCGCTCTACAATTCCATTTTTATTGGCCGCTAAAAGCTTTAAAAGATCGTTTTCCTTAGTGGTTAATCGTTGAGAATTTCCTTCAATCACCAATTCTTGTTTGCGGTGATCAAAAACATATCTTCCAATTTCATACGGTTTTTCTTCCTCTGGCTTTTCACCTTTTATTCTGCGCAAAATAGCGGTCATACGCGCCAGCAATTCATCCATGCTAAATGGTTTAGTCATGTAATCATCTCCACCCGCATTAAAACCTTCTAACGTATCTTCTTTCATCGATTTTGCGGTTAAAAACAAAATCGGAACAGTTGGATTTACTTTACGAATTTCTCTGGCCAGTGTGAAGCCATCTTTAATCGGCATCATTACATCCAAAATAAGAAAATCAAAAGTCTCCTTAAAGAAAGCATCAAAACCTTCTTTACCATTCACACGCAAAACGGCTTCGTGACCTTTAGCGTTCAAATACTCACTCAAAAGAGTTCCTAAATTCGGATCATCTTCTACAACTAAAATCTTAATTTTCTTTTCCATGGTATAAAGGTAATGTTATGGTAAATGTACTTCCTTTTCCCGGTTCACTGGTTAAATCCACTTCTCCGGTATGTTTTTCGATAACTGCTTTCACATAGCTCAATCCCAAACCGAATCCTTTTACATTGTGCACATTTCCGGTGGGAATTCGATATAATCTTTCGAATATCTTTTTTTGATTGTCTTTGTTTATTCCAATTCCTTTATCGGTAATAGAAATAATAATTTTATCGGTTGTATTACCGGTGCTGATGGTAATGTCAGGCGTGTCAAATGAATATTTATTTGCGTTATCTAGTAAATTAAATAACACATTTGATAAATGCACTTTATCTCCGTTCACAAAATCATGCGCTGCATTTAATTTCAAATTCACTTTTCCTCCCCGCTGATTTACCTGAATCTCGAAATTGGTTGCCACTTCTTGAATAATCTCATTCATCTCTAATTTTTCGGGCTTCAAGGTAAGTTCTCCGCGTTCAATTACTGCGCTCTGTAAAACAGATTCTACCAATGTGCCCAAACGTTTATTTTCATCACGAATCATCGTGATATAAATTTTACGTTGTTTTTCGGTTGTAGAAATGGAATCATCATTGAGCATTTCAGACGCCAACCCAATAGTAGAAATGGGTGTTTTCAATTCGTGCGTCATGTTATTAATAAAATCATTTTTCACCACCGATAATTTCTTTTGAACAAGAATGGTTTTTATGCTGTAATAAAATGTAATTATGAGAATCAGAATCAATATTACAGAAGCTCCCAAAATCCAACCCAATTCGCCATATAAAAATTTATTTCTACCCGGAAATAGAACATGAAGTTTCAAAGCAGTAGATTGAAAATTGGCCTCTACCCAAGTAACAGAAAGTGTGTTTTCATCATTTACTAATGTTTCGATGTTCAACTTCGATTCGCTATTCGCAAAAAGTTCAGGCAACTTATCTTCCAATCCCGCCGCCAAAAGATACTCTTGATTAATTCCATAGTTATCTAGTTTCTTTCTGAAAATAGAATCTAATCTTACAATGTCCACTATTTTATTCAAGGGTAAACTTGTTGCAAAATCTTGGCTATTTGTTTTTAATTCTGAAGGATCTGCTGCCCATTCTACATTTCCTGTTTCTTCTTTTACCTGTAGTTGAGTAATTCGTTCATTCTGCTTTAATAAACTATCCTTTAAGCTATCGATATTACAATTTGCAGTCACCACTTGACGTTGCTTGAACATGGTTTGATCTGATTTATCTCTCATGCAACAGTCAACAATTCGCAAAATTAAAGTATCTGTTTCGGTCACAATAAATGAATCCCTCACCGTAATTTCACACTGATTATTGGGTGATTTTCGCTGTTGAAATTTGGGCTTATCTAGTAGCGGCGCCTTTTTAGTTTTATGATATTCATCAATAGAATGATAAAGGGCACTACTGATATTCTTGTCAAACTCATCATTCTTTAGCTGTATGGCATCATTAAGCCAGTAGATTTGCGTTATCACCAATCCGGTTAATGCAAATACAATAGCAATAATCATCCAACGAATATTTTTGATGCTAAACATACTCTCTACAAATGTAAGCTATCACTCCAAGTGCATTTTAACATTAACAGATTTTAACATCCTTTAGCGATAGAGGGCAATTGTGAATGGTTAATCGAATTAATTTTA
>CAMBFX010000125.1 GCA_945865695.1 Chryseobacterium gleum
TCATTACAGTTTGCATTGGCAGTAAAAGATGCATTACAGGAAACAATTTCGAAATCTTCACATGCTGTATAAGGATTATTACAATTATCAATATTCTCGATGCAAATGGTATGGGTTCCTACTGGTAAACTATTGAAAAATGTAGTAAATGATGGAGAAGCAGTGTTGACAGCACTTCCTCCATCAATATAAGTTCCAGAGTTACTTACAACTGCATTAATTAAATCTGTTGCTGTGCAAAAAGTATTACTTGTAATTGCCTCGGTTGAATTTGAAAGTGGTAAAACAGTAAATGTTAGAGGTTGTGAAACAAAGGTAGGCGAAACTCCTCCAGGAATTTGTGTATAATATGCGTTAATGGTATAAGTTACACCTTGAGTTAAGGTATTTAAATCTAAACAAATTGCATTTATATTTTCAGTTGATTCAAACCAAAAATTATAATTATTGGTAGTAGGTGTGATACTATAAACAATTTCACCACCAGCAAATTCTTGCAGACAACCCATTCCAAAACAAATATTAGCACATGGCAGAGCATTAATGTGACAGACAGAACCAGCGGTTCCGCCACATAACCCTCCATATTGATAATATAATGGTATTAATTCTTGAGTCGACCAAATTAAACAAGGTGGGCCGATCATTCTTAAACATAAATCAAAGCCTTTATTCTCATTGCATGAATTACAGATTTGATCAAGATTCCGATTGACACGAACAAAATAAATATTTCCAATTACTAAGTTTTGTATTTTATAAGTAGAATCGTAATCAACACCGTTTAAAATTGTATCTGAGTTTAGGCCAGAACATGTTCCGCTGTATATTTCAATGGAATTGAGATCTGCAGAATTTAATTGATTACCATTTATGTTTTTTAATTGCAAATCATATTCATCATTTGAAGCAGTAAAAAATATCCAATACTCTGAACTATTAGCATCATAAATATGCGAAGTAAACTCACAATTCGATGAAGAAGAGGTTAAAGTTTTGTCAAATGCACCATTACAGTTTGAAGGTGTTGGTGATTGAGAATAAACTGAAATAGTAAAAAGATTTATGACAACCATCAAGAGAAAAAATGGTTTAAATCTGAACGACTTTGTTATAAAAACATAATAGGGGGGGGGTAAATTGCATCATAGCAGAATAGATTAGTTTCTGCTAATATAGAATAAAATTCATCTAAAACAAATTCATACTAATTTAATTTACTTGAAGGTTGATTTTTGCATGTAAAAGAAAGATAATTTTAATTTAAATATTTATCCCATACAACATAAAAATTTCTACTTCAACTCCAACGAATAAATCATCGCTTCCACTTCTCGTAGATATTCACGCTTGTGGAAATTAGGAGCATAAACATATCCTTCCACCACAACGATTCTATTTCTTTTTTTATCCAATGTGGTCATATTTAAAAACGGACCTCCATAAAAATCATTGATACAGGTATTCAATCCTCTTACTTCAAAAGCATATTCTTTTCCAATGGCCGTTTCAATGGCAACAGGGTAAAATAGAGAATCACGTTCAGTAGCTAAATACGAACCTTCAGATGGGCCAAAAATATAGGTTTTCAAAATGGTATCACGAACTTTTAAAACATGTTCTAAAGTGAAAGTAGTATCAGCTGTATAGGGATAAGAATAAATTAATATTCCTGCATCCACATCATACGCTTGTCCGCCTTTGAATTTTACTCTGTCGTATTTTATCCATGTAAAATCTTTTTCACTCCGCACAATCATAGCTTCACGAGGTACTTTTATTTTCAAATCATATTTATCCCATAAAGCTTTTGAAATTTTTATATTCTCTATGGAATTAATATAATCCATTGCGCGTTCACGATCTTTTAAACTTACTATTTGAGAAATTTTTTCTTTATTTTTTTGAAATAATTCTATCATGGAAGTTTCATCGGGAGCATTCAAACGAATCACTAATTGATCTATCGCATAAACATCTTTCATAAATTCAATATGCGGCTTTTTTACACTTTCTGAAACATTCACATATAAAATATTGCGATGTGTTTTTACATTGTCGCGAAATTCTTCACGATTATATTGCCCTACATTAAAATCATATTCAGGTTGTGATAAACCCACTCTGAATCGTTCAAAATGCGGTTGCATGGCTGTTCCAATTAAGGTTTGCCAATAATAATCTTCGCAAATGATAATTAATTCTCCAGGAGCACCCGTAGATTTAAATAGATATTTTTCGCTGGTTATATCGCAAGAACTAAAGCTTGCAAAAAAAGCGATAAGGATGAAAAATTTTTTAGCCATTTCCTTTTGTCGGAACTTTTAATTTTTGTCCTACCTGTAGTTTTTCACTATTGCCGTTAAGCTTTTTCAAAGCATCAATAGTGGTTCCATTCTTTTGAGCTATTCCCCAAAGTGAATCTCCACTTTTTACTGTGTAATATTTTACATCAGAACTTGTGCTTGTTTTTGCTTTCGCTGTAGTTTCTTCTTTCTTGGTAGTTGTTGTATTAACGGCAACATTAGTAGAATTATTGTCTGTACTTTCTGTTGTTGTAGTTCCTTTGATTTTTATAACCTGACCCAAATAAACCGTATTGGATTTCATGTTATTCCATTTTTTCAATTCAGCTACTGTTACTCCATATTTAGTGGCGATCTTACTTAATAAATCTCCATTTTTAACGGTATGAGTCAAAGCTGTTGCATCAGCATTTGAAGTTTCAGTTACTGGTTTGGCATTGTAATTATAAATGGAATCTTCCATCACCAAGAAATCTCCAATTAAGTTTTTAGGTAAATAGAGATAAGTAGGTTTATCTAATTTAGGAACGATTGTCGTTTTATAAACTGGATTTAAAAATTTCAATTCATCCATGCTAATATCCAAAACAGCCGCTACATTTTTCATATCGAACTCTTGCTTCACATGAATGGTATCATAATTGAAATATTTCATATCAGGTTCTGTAGGATATAAATTATGTTCAGGTGCATATTGCATCACATAATTCACCGCGATAAATGCAGGAACATAACCTTTGGTTTCTTTCGGAAGGAAATCATAAATTTCCCAATACGTTTTTTTTCCTCCAGATCTGCGAATAGCATTGTTTACCGTTCCTGGTCCAGCATTGTAAGCAGCTAGAACCATATTCCAATCACCATAAAAAGAATATAAATATTTCAAATATTTACAAGCAGCTTCTGTTGATTTGATTGGATCACAACGTTCGTCTATATAGGAATTCACTTCTAATCCCATCATTTTCCCTGTGGGAAGCATAAATTGCCATAAACCACTAGCTCCTGCAGGAGATTTAGCTTTTGGATTCAATGCAGATTCAATCACCGGAAGATATCTCATCTCTTGCGGAATATCATATTTATCTAACATGATTTCAAACATCGGCATATACACTTCCGTCATTCCCATGATGATTTGTGAATACTTACGGTAGCGATTAGCATAAACTTCTATATAGGATTGCACTTTATCGTTATGCGTAAATTCAAAAGGAGTTTTTGCATCCATCTTTTTGATACGAGCTGCAATTTCAGCATCTGTATATTGAGGAACAGAATCAGAAGCAAAATTGTATTTATTATTTTGACGGAAACTATTTTGTTTGTTTACATCCAAAAATTTAAGCGCTACCAAACTATCAATCATGGCAAGAACAGGATCGTCCTTGGCAATTTTAGTGGAGTCTTTACCGATGATTGATTCTTCATTCACCGCGAATAAATGATTGCTACCCATTAGCAACATTCCTGTAATAATTAAGATCATCTTTTTCATAAGACCAGGTTTTAATTTTAATTTCTCGAACCTTGTGTTATCAAAGGGATACAGGCTACCCTTTATTTAACGTGGCGTGAATTTACGATTATTTTTAAATTCTCCTACTTCTTCAACGAGTGTATTTACCAATAGTTAAAATTTGATAAGGCATTTAACCTATTGAGGATTAGGATATAGAAAATGGACTTTAGGAAGGGCGAAATGTTAAATTATTACAATAGGCTATTCTTTCGAGCAAAATTGGTTTAGGGGGAATTGAATATTGCTTGTTAAGACATGATTGAAATGGGAGGTCAAACGAATACTCGAAACCTCAAAGTTTTATGAAAGTGTCAACATAAATTATTGCCCTATCATTATAAAATTTAATGAAATAATTCCCTGGATTTAATTCAGAAATATCAATTTTAATTTCATTTGAAATATTTTGATTCAAAATTATCTTTCCATTAACATCGGTTATTTCAACTCTAGATGGAATCTCATTTTTTGATTCAAAGTATACGAAGTCAGATGTTGGATTTGGATAAATAGTTATTTTATTTTTTAAAGTGGTTTCGGAAATGTTATTGTAAATAAGTTCGTTTGCACCAATTGTATATGGATAGGTTCTTAAGGCACTATCGATGTCGTAAAATGGTGCAGTCTGAAAATCACTTAAGCCATCTAATTGACTATTTTGGCTTAATAATACATTTCCTGAAGTATACATTGGATCTATATTAAATCCATAAATATCGTCTATATGTGTAAATGGGAAATAATTATTATTGTAAATAAAACTTGTGTCAAAATTGCCAAATTCGCAATCCGAATTGAAGTTATTGTAGCGTATAATAACATTATTATTCCAATTAAATCGGCAGTATGCATTAATTGAGAAATTATTAAATTCAATTATTGAGGTATCTGGCCAGTAGATAAAACAAGATCCGTTTATTGAATTGTTTGCTAAATACAAAAAGTCACAATGGTCGCAACTTAGTAACTGAAATTCGTTTCCATAAATTGTATCAAATTCTGACCAATTAATTAAACATCGTTCGTTAAAAGAATTTTTGATTAGATTTAAATTAGTTGACCATTTTATAGATACTATTGTGTCAAAATAATTATTATTTATAAATAGTTTTTCTGAATGTTCCAATTCGATGTTATTTTTAAAGTCATTTCCAATAAAATTGACATTTTTCAAAGAATCTGTTTCAAATAATCCGATAAATTCGTTGTTTTTAATTAATCCAAAATTTACATTTTTTACCAGGAATAATTCAGAATTTGAAGCGTAAGAAATTAAATTAGATTCGATATTAATGGTATCTGAAAGTATAAGGACCGAAAAATTAAACTCATTTTTATAAAAAACAGAATTTTTTGAATTGAAAAAACTATACCAATTGAATTGTGATGAGTCAATATACATCGTTTTACAATAAGTAATTAACGTATCTTCAAATGTGGATTTTTTTATTATAGTACTTTCGGAATTCCGAAACTCAAAAGGTGTTTCGAAATAAGTGCTGTCAATTACTAAGTTTGTATGACTTTCTATTTGAAATTTTAAAACAGTACTTCTGTCTGAATTCAAGTGGCAATTCGAAAATAATTCAGAGTTTAGACTATCTATAACAAAAATCGTAGTGTCAGATCCAAATCCATCTAATTTTACATTTTGAAATCGAATGTTATTACAAGTAATATTCAATAAACTTCCAGATGAATTTTCACCTATTTTCAATGTCAAATTTTGAAAAATAAGATTATTTGTATTATTGATGTGTAAGGTTGCGTTAGTTGAATTCAAAGAATCTCCTCTAATAACTACATACGAAGAATCATTTACAGCGCCAACAAAAGTCACTAAAAATGAGGGTGGTATTACGATGTTATTCAAAAGAATATTTTCATAATAAAATCCAGAATCAATTTGAAAGACCACATCATCACTCATTCCTACAAGTTCTAAGCTATCAATTGCATCATTTATGGTGGAAAAATCAGAACTAACATTCCCAATTGAGTAATTGCCATTCAACTGAGCAAAAATAAAGCTAGGCGAATAAAATAATATGATTAATAAAAACAATTTCATACTATAATAGTAATAAAAAAATCCTTGAGTAGTAAATAAATGAGCTAATGAGCTTGTAAATATTATTTAACGGTATTGATAATTTCAGGAAAGGTTTCCTCAAATATGCAACGCCCTCTTCCCTGTAGCATCTAAGGCTGCTTCTTTCAATGCTTCTGTAAATGTTGGATGAGCGTGACAAATTCTTCCGATATCTTCAGCTGAAGCACGGAATTCCATTGCTACAACGGCTTCCATAATCATATCTGCAGCGCGAGGACCAATCATGTGAACGCCTAAAATTTCATCCGTAGCTTCATCCGCTAAAACTTTAACTAATCCATCGGTGTCCATACTCGCACGCGCACGTCCGCTTGCTTTGAAAGGAAACGAACCAACTTTATATTTCTTACCGTCTTTTTTTAATTCTTCTTCGGTATAACCTACACTCGCCACTTCTGGCCAAGTATAAACAACTCCAGGAATTAATAAATAATTCATGTGAGGTTTTTGTCCCGCTAAAACTTCAGCAACAAAAACTCCTTCTTCTTCGGCTTTATGAGCAAGCATTGCACCTTTTACCACATCTCCAATGGCATAAATTCCATCTACATTTGTTTTCAAATGCGCATCAACTTCCACTCTTCCTCTATCATCCAATTTTACTCCTGCTTTTTCTAATCCTAAACCTTCGGTATAGGCTTTTCTTCCAACAGAAATTAATGCATAATCTCCCTTTAATTCTACTTTATTTCCTTTTGCATCTTCAGCTAAAACAACTGCTTCTTTTGCTGATCCTTTTACACTGGTTACTTTATGTCCGAAGTAAAATTCAAATCCTAATTTTTTCAAACTCTTTTGTAATTCTTTTCCCATGGTGCGATCCATTGTTCCGATAATGGAATCAGAATATTCAACCACAGAAACTTTCGACCCTAAACGTGCATAAACAGATCCTAATTCTAAACCAATTACTCCACCACCAATAACAATTAAATGTTTTGGGACTTCTTTCATATTTAATGCTTCTGTAGAAGTAATTACTCGCTTTTTGTCCACTTCCATTCCAGGAAATGCAGCAGGCTTCGATCCTGTAGCAATGATGGTATTTTTAGTAGTTAATACATTTACTTTTCCATCGGCAGATTTCACTTCAATATTATTTTTGTCTTTGAAAGAACCTACACCAATATGAACATCAATTTTATTTTTCTTCATCAAATAATCAATTCCGGCAACGGTTTGTTTCACCACCTCATTCTTACGATTAATCATTTGAGGTAAATCAACTTTCAAATCTTTTAATTGAATTCCGTGTTCTGCAAATGTAGAATGAGCATTATGATAATGTTCGGATGAATCTAGTAATGCTTTAGAAGGAATACATCCTACATTCAAGCAAGTTCCACCAAGAGAATTGTATTTCTCAATCAAAGCGGTTTTCATTCCTAGTTGTGCACAACGAATAGCTGCAACATATCCACCAGGACCAGAACCGATAATTACCACATCATATTGACTCATAAAATTGATTTTTTTGTATCACAAACTTAAGCGTTTTTTTAAATATAAAATTGAAAATAATAGAAATTTGTCTTGATTAAAACATTGCTAAAAAATCGTCAATTAAGCATAATTTACTAATTGGCTAATTCGCTAATTGGCTCATTGGCTAATTCCTACACTTCTTTCGAAGGTGGTCTCTTGCCTGTAATCCATCTGAAAAGTGTAAATGCAAAAAGTATAATTGCTGCGAAAAACGAAGATCTACCAATATAATCACCCATTTTAACGTAAATCGTGATTTCGGTATTCATTTGCATGGTTTGTTTTAGCACATCTTTTGTCCACCATTTCGATTGTTGTAAAATTTCACCTCGTTGATTGAAAAAACCAGAAATTCCAGTATTGGCGCTTCTAGCAATATCTCTACGGGTTTCAATGGCACGTAATCTTGCATAGGCAAAATGTTGTTTATGTCCTGGTGTATCATCCCACCAACCATCATTAGTCATAATGAAAATGAGTGTTGCGCCTTTATTAATAAATCCGGTGATATGTTCGCCATAGATAGATTCGTAGCAAATGATGGGTGCAACTACCGCCTCTGGATTTATTTCAGAAGAAAGAATACTTGGTTCTAATTGTCGTCCTAAAGTTCCAGATGTTCCGCCCATATCCATAGCAAGTGTTTTCATAAATGGAAGCCAATCCATAAACGGAATAGTTTCTACTCCTAAAACCAACCATTTTTTATGATAAGTTTGAAATTTTCCATTGGCATCAATTTGCAAAGCGGCATTATACATTTCTTCTTTTTTGGGATCATAACTGAACATTCCGGTTACAAATCTCACATTCGGAAAATGCTTGATAAATGAAGAAGCAAATTGCACCTGTTCATCTTCACCTAAATATTCTTCATTTACCAAATTTGTCAAAGCGGTTTCTGGACCCACCACAAAAGCTGTTTTTTCATCCGTTTTGGTAGCGGCCAATTGAAGGAAATCATTGAGGAAACTCATTCCATTATTTCCCACAAATTTATTGTAAGGATCTACATTAGGTTGAACCACCACCACATCAACTGGTTTTCCTTTTTCTTCGAAATTATGCCAGATAGAAGCAGAAACTAAAATGGGAATAATTATCAATGATAAAAGATAGATGATTCTACTTCGTTGTTTAAGCAAAGGTTGTTTTTCATAATGGTAATTGCTGATCCATTTATAAATTCCCAGATTTAGTAAGAGGATCCAGAGTGTTCCTCCTAAAATTCCAGTGTACTCATACCATTGGATGAAATAAATATCATTGGCAAAAATATTTCCGAAATTGAGCCAAGGCCATGAAAGTTCCCAATGAAAATGACAGTATTCAAAAGCTAACCAATAAATCACAAAAGCAATATTACCTTCCTTTACACCGATTCTTCGCTTCGTAAAATGAAATAACCAAAGAAAAGTGGCCATGAATAGAGAATTGACAATAACCGCCAAAGCCATTCCACCACCAGAAGCGTAATAAATCCACCAAGTGGTGCAGAGATTGAAAACAAAAGCAAATAAATAGGCATTAAAAAATACTCTTCGCGGGCGATAATTTTTTCTAAAAATATAATCTTCAGCCCAAAGAAAGGGAACTAAAGCAATGAAAGCGATAAAACTTAATCCTCCCACATGGGGCCAAGCTAATGAAATAAGTAAACCACTTAAGATGGCAAGAAGGTAGGGCGGTATGTTAGCTAATCGTTTGATAGACCGTAAAAATACTATTTTACACCATCAAATGGTTAAAAAGGTTTAGCCAATCATGTATTTTTTTTGCATTCGGGTAAGAAAAAACGATATTTTTACTCAGACTTAAATTTAGCCTATGATTCGCTGTATTGTAACCGTTTTATGTTTGGGGATTTTCTTTGTGGGATTCTCTCAGGAAAATTCAAAAAAATTGATTGATCATACCGTTTTTGAAAGTTGG
>CAMBFX010000126.1 GCA_945865695.1 Chryseobacterium gleum
TATCCATTATCCGAATTGATTGATTATAAAATTCAGCGAGGTGATGTAAGTATTCGGCATTTTGGAACGAGAAAAGAAATTACCATCGAAGCAGATCCTAATAATGCAGATGCACCAGTAAACGAATTATTAACTGAAATTGAAAAAGATATTTTGAAACCTATGCAAGCACAATTCCCTGGAGTTGATTTTGTTTTTATGGGAGAAGCAGAACGCGCGCGTGAATCTCAAGGGCCAATGGGAATAGTTTTAGTATTAACCATTGTTTTAGTATTATTAATTCTTGCCTTAAATTTCAATTCACTCTTACAAGGAATAATTGTAATGACGGTTATTCCCGCAGGTGTAATGTGTGCTATGCTCGGACATGGATTAGAAGGAAAACCCGTTTCACTTTTTAGTGCATGGGGTATCATTGCATTGATTGGAATTTTAGTCAATGATGCGGTTGTAATGTTGGATACTTACAATCGTTATTTGAGAGAAGGAATGAATACCTATGATGCCGCTTATGAAGCAGCGCGTTCGCGTTTTCGTCCAATTGTTTTAACTTCTGTAACAACAGTTGTGGGATTATACCCATTAATTATGGAAGATAGTTTTCAGGCGCAGTTTTTAATTCCAATGGCTATTTCTGTTGCGCATGGATTATTATGGGGAACTTTATTTACTATGTTCTTTATGCCTCCAATGATTTTATTTTATAATGATGTGAGAAGAACTTGGGCTTGGATGTGGAAAGGAAATACAAATCCAATTTTAGCTATTCTAATTTTTATATGGATGTTTATTTTTCACATGTTATTAATTTGGGTTTTGTTTTATATAGTTGGACAATATAAAAATTTCATGAATTGGACATGGAGAAGATTCAATGATATTCCTTCTCCGGTAGAAGTAGAACCTACTTTCAGGTCATTAAAAATGGAAGAAAAATTACTTAATGAAAATTGGGATGAAGCGGTTAAATAAATATATTGTTCTTAGTTTTTCGTTATTCGTTTTTGGTTCGAAGAGCGAAGCGCAAAAACCATTATCACTTTCTGATGCGATTAAAATTGGCTTAGAAAATAATTTTCAATTGGAGATTGCCGATTACAATATGCAAACGGCAAGAATTAATAATACATGGGGAGAGGCGGGAGCATTACCAACTATCGACTTGAATTTTAATCAGAACAATAATATTTCAGATCAAAGTCGTAATCCAACATCATTTATTCAAGATAAATTAACTACAAATTCACTTAATGAAGCGGTGGCATTGAATTGGACCATCTTTAATGGCTTCAAAGTAAAAACCACAAAAGAAAGATTAGAATTGATGGTGAAACAAAGTGAAGGAAACGCAGCGTTGGTAGTAGAAAATTCTTTGCAATCGATTGTTTTAGCTTATTACAACTGTTTATTGCAAAAAGAAAAACTAGGTGTTCTTCAGATTTTAGTTGACAATTCAAGTACGAAATATGAATATGCTTTAAGCAAATCTAATTTAGGTGTTAATTCTTCTTTCGATGCATTACAATTTAAGAATGCTTATTTGACCGACACAACCAATTATTTAATGCAACAATTGGCTTATAAGAATTCGTTGCGTAATTTATTATTGGTGATGGGAATTGATAGTTTGGCTGATTATGAATTGAGCGGAAAAATAGAACCTGTTGTAGAAGTTTTTAAATACAATGATTTAAAAACAAAAATGCTCAAGAATAATCAAACATTAATTAATCAATTTCTAAATATGGAAATGATGAGCAATAGTATTGATTTGGCAGAAACGGCACTGTATCCAGTTATTTCTTTTTCTAGCGGAATACAAATGGGACAAAATCATTTCAAAGCGGCTTCAATAGGTTTAGAAGGCAATGGATCAAATTTGAATTATTATGCAAATTTTACTTTGAACTATCGAATTTTCCAGGGAGGAAAAGTAAAACGCGGATTGCAGATTGCCAAACTACAAGAAAAAATTTCAGAGGTAACTAAGGACGAAATGGAATTTAAATTAAATAATCAGTTGCAAGGTTATTTAGATTTATATGAAACTCGTTTAGCTATTTTATCATTGGCCACCGAAACATATAATTCAACTTCATTAAATATGGAATTGGCTGATGAACGATTCAAGGGCGGTGTGATTAATTCATTTAACTTACGCGATATTGAAATCGCATTTTTGAATTCTGCGATTATGCGCTTAGAAGCTTCTTATAATTTATATTCTGCTTATGTAGATTTGTTGAGATTAACAGGCGGGATCATAGATGTGGCGAAGGAATAGCAAACGGCTTTATCCGATTGACAATATATCAAACTCAAATTCCTCGAGCCTTAGCCCAATAATAATCCAACATAGCAATCGGCTTAGCAGTCGGCTTTATCCGATTGATGATATATCGAGGTTGAATTTCCCGGGCTTCAGCCCAACAAAAACATTAAAAATAATTTTGGCTTTAGCCAATCATTTTCTCTGCCTCCATTTTAAAATCGTATTTCTCTAAAAATTCTGCCACTTCTTCTCCGTATGTTTTTTTTGAATGATGCTCTTCTTGATTTTGTATATAGTTCATTACTCTCGGAACATCTTTTTCTCCAATAGATATGGCGAAATAATCATTTTGCCATTTGAATTTACCACCAACCATTTTATTTTTATTAATCCAAAATGATGATTCTCCTTTTATTAATTGTGTAACATCTGCAATGTTTTGATCTTTTCCCAATGAAATCAAACAATGAACATGGTCTGTGTATCCGTTTATGGCTCTTAAAGATATTCCTTTCAATTTGCAATTCTCTGTAATGTGTTTGAAAATTTCATATCTGATATTTTTACTCAAGAATGGTTGCCTATGTTTAGTGGAGAAAATTAAGTGAATCCAGATTTTTACGTTTGACATATTTTATATTTTCTGCAATAATATAAATTGATAAAATTCAATTCTTAAAAAACTAAATTTTGTAGTCGAAATAAATTGAATTGATAAAATGAATTAGGTATTAATACTTAAAAAATCCATAAATGGATAGGAAGCAAAATGTTTTTGTTAGGCTAAAGCCGGAAATACATTTGTTTATTTTTTTTGCGTCACCTGAAGGTGACGCCTAAGAAATGACCAAGGTTTATAAATTGGTCCGCAATCGGTTTGAGTGTTTTTCCCTGCAATCGGCTTTATCCGATTGACAATATATCAAAATCAAATTCCCCAGGCTTTAGCCCAATAATAATCCAGCATAGCAATCGGCTTAGCAATCGGCTTAGCAATCGGCTTTAGCCGATTGATGATATATCGAGGTTGAATTCCCCGGGCTTCAGCCCAACAAAAAGATTAAAAAGAATTTGGCTTTAGCCAATTTGCTATTTATTTGATTCCGAATTTCGAAATTCGTCTTTCATCCTATTGATAATCTCCCCACACGATTTTATATCATTAATGAATTCTACACTTTTTCCTGCGCTCCACAACTGACCATAATTTCCAGTAGAAGATGCTCCTTTTTCTAATTTTTTCATCCCTTTATATTGCACTAGCATCTTAAACCATTTTTTGGTTCGTTTGTTTTTGGATAATAATTTCTCTAGCCAACTTTGTTTGTAGCCCATTTGATCACTGTATGGGGTACGAATGATAGCACAGGGCGTTCCAGATAATTTTTCGGTAAAAACAATATCATTCGCTTTTGCATTTACAATGGCATTTTTATAATCATCACTTACACCGGCTTCTGTTGTGGCAATAAATCTCGTTCCAACCGATACTCCACAAGCACCCATTTTAATCACCTCATAAATTCCTTTTCCATTGGCTATTCCTCCTGCTGCAATTATTGGCACTTTCGGAAAATTATTTTTTAATTCAGTAATCAAAACACTTAAACTTTTTGGTCCAGCATGTCCGCCAGCTTCGTTTCCTACCGCAATAAAACCATCACATCCGAGTGAAACACACTTAGCAGCATGTTCAATATTGGTCACATCACAAAAAACTTTTCCTCCATAAGAATGCGCTTTTTCTATCACTGTTTTTGGATTTCCTAAAGAAGTAATATAAAATGGAATTTTTTTAGAAACACAAATCTCCAAATGCTTTTCGTACATCGGATTGGTTTTTTGAACTATTAAATTCACCCCATATGTTCCATTAGGATGATTTACTTTAAACTGATTTAAATCATCTAATAATTTTTCTAATTCACCATCTTTACGATAATTTAAACTTGGAAAAGCTGCAGCAACGCCATTTGCCATTCCAGCCTCCATCATCGCTTGATTGGAAACCAGAAACATCGGTGCCATAATGAGTGGAAACTCAATTCTTAGAAGGTCCGTTAGGGCTGTTTTAAGCATGGGGAAAGTTTAAAGTTTAAAGTTTAATGTTCAAAGTTGTGAATTCCGACAACTTTAAACCTTGAACCTTAAACGGTTTTCATCAAATTTTACCCCGAAGATAGGTAGAAATTAGGTATTTTTTGATTTTTTGGTTAATATTATGCTTGCATAACAAAAAAATGTATATTTGAATTTGTCTAAAAGTATGAAACCTGAAGAAACCATAGATTTTCACATTCGCTGGGCTTGGCACGGAATAGCTCGTATTTATAATACTGAGGCAGCTCAGCATGGTTTAACTATGTCTACTGGCTATGTTTTATTGAGTATTGATCATTTGGATGGAACACCTTCTACCAAATTAGGGCCAATGATGGGTATGGAGCCTCGTAGCTTAGTTAGAACTCTTCAATCGATGGAAGAAGATGGTTTGATTAAAAGAAAGCCAGATAAAATGGATAAAAGAGTTGTAAGAATTTTTCTCACTGAAAAAGGTAAAAAGAAACGCGATCTTTCAAAAGCAAGAGTAATACAATTTAATGAATTCATCCATAAAAAAGTAGGTAAGAAAAAACTGAAAGGCTTTTTTAAGGTTATGGATGAAATAAATACAATAATTAACGAAGAAAAGATTTTTTAAAATGAAAAGAACGATTCAAAAAGTAGCAATATTAGGTTCCGGTGTAATGGGATCTCGTATCGCCTGTCATTTTGCAAATATCGGAGTGGAAGTTGTTTTATTAGACATCGTTCCGAAAGATGCTCCAGCTGGCGATAAAAAAATTCGTAACAAAATTGTGAATGATGCATTAGCATTTGCATTAAAATCAAATCCATCTCCTATTTATAGAAAATCATTCGCTTCTAGAATTACTACTGGTAATTTTGATGATGATATGAAATCAATTGCAACTTGCGATTGGATTATCGAAGTGGTGGTAGAAAGATTAGACATTAAACAAATTGTTTTTGAGAAGGTAGAAAAATTTCGTCAACCAGGAACAATCATTTCTTCTAATACTTCTGGAATTCCTATTCACATGATGTTAGACGGAAGAACGGATGATTTTAAAAAGCATTTCTGTGGAACACATTTTTTCAATCCTCCGCGCTATCTTAAATTATTAGAAATTATTCCTACCAATGAAACATCTCAAGAGGTAATCGATTTCTTAATGCAGTATGGGGAATTGTATCTAGGAAAAACAATGGTGCTTTGTAAGGATACACCAGCATTTATTGCTAATCGTATCGGTGTTTATGGAATCATGTCTTTATTCCATCTCGTAGAAAAAATGGGATTGACAGTAGAAGAAGTGGATAAATTATCGGGTCCAGTTCTGGGACGTCCAAAATCTGCAACTTTCCGAACATGTGATGTAGTGGGAATGGATACATTGGTGCATGTTGCAAATGGTGTGAGAGAAAATTGTCCGAATGACGAATCAAAATCTAGTTTTGAATTGCCGGGCTATGTTTCAAAATTGGTAGAAAATAAATGGTTGGGTGATAAATCGGGTCAAGGTTTTTACAAGAAAGTAAAAGGCGAAGGTAAGAGTGAAATTTTAGCTTTAGATTTGAAAACAATGGAATATCGTCCGCAACAGAAAGCGAAATTTGCTACGCTGGAAATGACAAAAACCATTGATAATTTAAAAGAAAGAATGAAAGTTCTTCTATCTGGACTAGATAAAGCAGGTGAATTTTATCGCGCTTCTTTTTTCGGATTATTCCAATATGTTTCTAATCGTATTCCTGAAATTACAGATGATCTTTATAAAATTGATGCAGCGATGAATGCCGGTTTCGCCTGGGAATTGGGTCCTTTTGAAGTTTGGGATGCAGTAGGAGTGATGGAAACAGTTGCACAAATGGAAGCAGCCAAATTAAAACCTGCGCAATGGATTTATGATTTTCTTTCGGCTGGAAATTCCACCTTTTATAAAGTAGAAAATGGTTTGAAAAAATATTATGATATTCCTTCGAAATCGTATAAAGTTATTCCTGGAACGGAATCATTTATTTTCTTGGAGAATATTCGTTCTTCAAAAACGGTTTGGAAAAATAATGGGGCAACCATTACAGATATCGGTGATGGAATTATCAATTTGGAATGGAATACGAAAATGAATTCCATAGGTGGAGAAGTAATCGGTGGATTGAATAAAGCGATTGAAATGGCAGAAAAAGATTTCCGTGGATTGGTTATTTCCAATGAAGGAGCACATTTTTCAGCAGGAGCAAATGTGGGAATGATATTTATGATGGCGGTTGAGCAAGAATGGGATGAATTGAATTTCGCGATTAAAGCGTTTCAAAATACAATGATGCGCGTGAGATATTCTTCGATTCCTGTGGTAGTGGCTCCGCATAATATGGCACTCGGTGGTGCTTGTGAAATGAGTATGCATAGCGATAGAGTGGTTTTACATGCCGAAACATACATGGGATTAGTAGAATTTGGTGTAGGATTAATTCCAGGCGGTGGAGGAACCAAAGAATTTGCTGTTCGTTTATCCGATGAAATAAAAGAGGGTGATGTGGAATTAAACGCATTCAGAAATCGTTTTCTCACCATAGGTCAAGCGAAAGTTTCTACTTCTGCACACGAAGCTTTTGATTTAGGATATTTGAGAAATGGAAAAGATGTTGTAGTCGTTTCACGCGATCGTGTTCTATCTGAAGCAAAATTAAATTGTATTGAATTAGCTGAAGCTGGATATACACAACCCGTTCAACGAAAAGATATTCGTGTATTGGGAAAACAAGGATTAGGTCTTGCTTTCCTTGGAGCAAATTCTATGTTCAGCGGAAATTATATCAGTGAACATGATGTAAAAATTTCTCAAAAAATGGCTTATGTACTTTGCGGAGGAGATTTGTCGCAACCAACAATGGTATCTGAACAATATCTTTTGGATCTCGAACGAGAAGCATTCTTATCACTTTGTGGCGAAAAGAAAACTTTAGAAAGATTACAAAGCATTTTAACTGGAGGAAAAATTCTAAGAAATTGATTATTAAATAATGTATATTTTGAATTTCACAACATTGAACTTTAAACTTTGAACATGTATTTCATTTCAACAAATCACCAAATCAAAAAATCTCAAATAGCATGAACGCATATATAGTAGCAGGATTCAGATCAGCAGTTGGAAAAGCCACTCGAGGCGGATTCCGTTTTTATCGTCCCGATGATTTAGCGACTGATGTGATTAAACATTTGTTGGCTTCTGTTCCGCAGGTGAACCAAGCGCAAATTGATGATCTCATTGTTGGAAACGCCATGCCAGAAGCTGAACAAGGATTGAATTTTGCAAGATTTATTTCTTTACAAGCATTCAACAACGATAAAGTTCCAGGAATAACGGTAAATCGTTATTGTTCTTCAGGATTAGAAACTATTGCTATTGCTTCTGCAAAAATTCATTCGGGAATGGCTGATTGTATTATTGCTGGTGGAGCAGAAAGTATGAGTATGATTCCAATGGGAGGATGGAGAATTGTTCCAAACTATGAAGTTGCGGCTAAGCATCCCGATTATTATTGGGGAATGGGATTGACTGCAGAAGCTGTGGCGAATGAATATAAAATTTCGAGAGAAGACCAAGATGTTTTTTCTTTCAACTCTCATCAAAAAGCATTGGCTGCTATTTCTTCAGGAAAATTTAAGGATGAAATTGTTCCTGTGAAAGTAAAAGAAAATTACGTAGATGAAAATATGAAAAAACAAACACGTGAATTTATTGTAGATACTGATGAAGGTCCGCGTGCAGATACAACCATTGACGCATTATCAAAATTAAAACCGGTTTTCGCAGCAAATGGAAGTGTAACAGCAGGGAATTCTTCTCAAACAAGTGATGGTGCTGCATTCGTGATGGTAGTAAGTGAAAAATTCATGAAAGAAAATAATTTGAAACCGATTTCCAGATTAGTAAGTTATGCTGCTGCAGGAGTTCCGCCTCGTATAATGGGAATTGGTCCCGTGGCTGCCATTCCGAAAGCTTTAAAATTGGCTGGATTAAAGCAAAATGATATTGACCTTTTCGAATTGAATGAGGCTTTTGCATCACAATCATTAGCGGTAACTAGAGAATTAGGAATTAATCCTGAAATCGTAAATGTAAACGGTGGTGCCATTTCATTGGGACATCCACTAGGTTGTAGCGGTGCGAAACTTTCTGTTCAGATTTTTAACGAATTGAAAAGAAGAAATAAAAAATATGGTGTAGTAACCATGTGTGTGGGAACAGGACAGGGTGCAGCTGGGGTTTTTGAAATGTTGTAATTAGACAAAGAGACTTAAGTAGTAAGACGTAAGACAAGAGAATAAAGTTTACACAATATAAAATAACGAATTGAAATCATATATTTGTATATAATAAAAACAACAACAATAATTAAAAACAACATCAAAAATTAAAATTATGCACAACTTTAAAGAATTAAAAATTTGGAATCGAGCTATGGACATGGTAGTAGAGGTTTACAAAACAACTGAAAAATTTCCATCAGAAGAAAAATATGGAATTACTTCTCAAATCCGCAGATCTGCTGTTTCAGTTCCATCAAATGTTGCTGAAGGTGCTGGTAAAAATTCTGATAAGGACTTTGTTCGATTTTTATCAATTGCTCAAGGATCGAGTTATGAATTACAAACTCAATTAATTTTATCACAAAGATTGGGTTTTATAAATAAAGATAATTGTGATGCTATTGTAAATGATATTTCTGAAATTCAAAAAATGAATTATCGCTTTCAAGAATCATTGGGTGGAGATGTTAAATCAAAAAATTAAATGAGTCAAATCTTACTACTAAATACTTAATACTTATGTCCAATACAATCAAGGGCGGAGAATTCCTAATCAAAACAACAGATGCAAATAGCGTCTTCATTCCAGA
>CAMBFX010000127.1 GCA_945865695.1 Chryseobacterium gleum
TTTTTTTGAATCACCATATCGTGAACTGCCACATGAGGCAAATCACTATCTAAATTTTGAAATGTATTTCCTTTATCCAACGAAAAATAAATGCCTTGATCGGTTCCAATGAATATCAAATTTTCATTTTCTGAATCTTCACGAATCACATTAACGGGTTCCATAGGTAAATTGGTGCCGATTTTCTTCCAATTTTTTCCGTAATCTTCCGAAGAATAAATCATCGATGTCATATCATCAAAGGTATGTCCGTTTAAAATTACATATACTCTTCCTTCTGAAAAAGCAGATGCCTGCACACGTCTTATACAAAATCCAGTTGGTAATCCAGCTGAAATATTTGTCCAATTACTTCCCCCATCTTTCGAAACATACACCAAACCATCATCACTTCCTGTATAAAGTAACCCAAATTTCATTGGAGATTCGTGAAGTGTGGTTAATGTTCCATACGCAACATCCCCTTGTTTTCCACCATTGGTTAAATCTCCCGAAATGGATTTGAAATCTTCTCCTTTTTTGAAACTTCGAAATAATTTATTTGCTCCGAAGTAAATTACATCGTTGTTATGTTCCGACATCCAAATTGGACTTTGCCAATTCCAGCGATAGGGTTTTTCTCCTAATTCATGTTTGGGTGTAATGTAATGCTGTGAACCTGTATTTTTATTTATTCTAAAGTAATGTCCAAATTGATATCCCGTATAAACGGTTTCATTATCTCGCGGATCAATGACTATTTGCATTCCATCACCACCCATTAATTCTTTGTAGGGATATTGTCCAGATTGATGCCAAAAGGATGAAGCAACATACGAAGAAGGTCCAAACCAAACACCATTATCTTGTAAACCGCCATAAACATTATAGTTTTCTTTGTAATCTACATTTACTGTATAGAATTGTCCAACTGCAGGTGAATTGCATTTCATCCACGTTTTTCCATCATCATAAGAAATATTTACACCTCCGTCATTTCCATTGATAAGATGTCCTATGCGATTATTATCGATGCAAAGCGCATGATGATCTACATGTTGATTTTCTCCATTGATAGAAGTAAATGTTTTTCCACCGTCTTCTGATTTGATTAAAACGAAAGCAACCACATAAATTTTATTCTCATCTTTTTCATCTACTCGAATATTACCAAAATAGTAACCATAAGAATAAACGATATCATCCATAAATCCTTCGTGTGTTTTTTTCCAAGTGGTTCCACCATCCTCTGATTGATATAATTCTGCTCCTACCACTGGAGTATCAAATAAAAGCGAATTAGCATCTTCTAAATATTCTGCTAGTGAAAGTGGTGTGATTTTATCTTTCTTCATCAATTTGATCACTTCATTGTAAGTATACTTTTCGGGAAAATTATTTTCTTTTAAATAGGTTTCCACTTTTTCCTTCGGAAGTTTTAAAAATTCTTCTTTAGCTATTTTTTTCATTTCCTCTTTAGTGATGGTTTCTTTTTCATCCTTTTTATCGTCTTTTTTTGGTCTTCTATTTTGATTGTCTAAAAATGCATAAATTACTTTTGAATTATTTTTTGAAATAGCTAATCCAATTCTTCCAGTTCCTTCACCAATAGGAAATCCGTTTTTCCCATCTGTTATCAATTTCCAAGAATCACCGCCATCCATACTTTTATAAATCCCCGAGCCTGCACCTGCTTCAGTAAAATTCCAAGCCACACGTTCGCGTTGCCAAGCAGCAGCATAAAGTATTTTTGTGTCATTCGGATCGATAGTTACATCAATAACTCCTGTTTTTTCATTTACAAATAAAGTTTGTTTCCATATTTTACCTCCATCAGTAGTTTTATACATTCCCCGCTCTTTATTGAAAGAAAAAAGATGACCAATTACTCCTACCCAAACCGTATTCGGATCGGCTGGATGTAGAACAATTCGACTAATATGTTGTGATTCTTCTAATCCTGAATGAATCCAAGTTTTTCCATTGTCTGAACTTTTAAAAATTCCTACTCCAGAATAAGTAGAGCGACTGGAATTATTTTCTCCAGTTCCCACCCAAAGTATTTTATTTTTCCAATCCACCGCAATATCACCAATGGTCATGACTATTTCATGATCAAACAAAGGCGTAAAACTGGTTCCGTTGTTGATTGTTTCCCATAATCCCCCAGAAGCATAAGCAACATAAAAATGAGTTGCATCAGTCGGGTCTAGTTCAATATCTACTACACGACCACTCATTACTGTAGGGCCCACATTTCTAAAACGAATGTTTTGTCCGATACTATTTTCTTCGGTGAGTTTTCGTTTTTGGTACGATTCTATTCTAGATTTTGCATCTGTAGTTTTTGGTCCAGCGGCAGTAGAATTCCCTTTTTGAGCATAGGCAATTGTACTGATTAAAAATATTCCACTAATTAGTGTTGCTTTTATCATAAATCGTATTAACTTTATTTATGCGAAAATAATTTTTTTATAAGTGTCAAATTGAATACGTCATATTATTTTGGGTATTAATACTTCATCGATATGACTATTTGAGGGTTAAATTTAATAGAAATTCAATACAATTCACACATGAAAAAGTTTTCTTTGATTATCACCTTCTTTTTATCTTCTATTTTCATTTTTCCTTGTGGTTGGGATTGGGATACCATTCAGATGGAAAAGCAAGAATTTCCAACGGTACATGAGTTAATTACGGGTAAGTTTTTGCGCCATTCTCCTGAGTTATACTATTGGAGGATTATGAATCGAACAGCACTCCTTAAAAAATACCCGGATAGTTTACATTATTACGATGATTTGGCCATGGCCTATGATAAAACGGGCGATAGTAAAAAAGCGATTGAAACTATGCTCAAAAAGGATGAATTGAAGAAAGATCAATACGAAACTTGGGCCAATTTGGGTTTGTTTTATATGCATAACGGAGAAATGCAAAAGGGAGTGGATGCCGTTAAAAAAGCGTTGAAAATAAATCCTAATGCGCATTTTGGCAGAGAGAGATATCAATTGTATTTGGGAGAATATATTTTGAGTAGAACAAAAGACGGAGCGGTTCAATTGCCTTTATCGCAAAAAGGACAATCGAATTTTTATGATTTTCTCTATGAAAAATACATGAAAGGAAAAATTTCTGCTGGGAGTAAGAAAGAAAGGGAACTTTCATTAGCTATTAAAGGAGTTTCAGGGATGATGACTTTTGCTAATTATAAATCTCCTGTTTTATTAGAAGCATTAGCAGATTTGCTGATGAAAACAAATAGTGTAGGAGGAGCTGGACATTTAGGTTCGCGTGCTTATTTGAAAGCGAGTTTTGAAATCGGAGATGAAAAAATTAAGAAAGCGTATTATGATAAAGCAAGTGTATCGAGAGAATATTCTTATGGGCAAGAGAGAATCTATAATCGCGAAAATAAAGATAGTGCAACTTATATGATGAATTCCGATAAAGGAAATGTTTTGTATCGAATGGATCAATTGGAAATTGCTTTAAAATTAGAAGTACAATCGGCTGAAATTTGGTATGACTCTATTCGTAGGAATGAATTAAAATGGTTGAAGGAAAAGAAAAATCTAGATTCGATGTTTGCCATAACGTATTATAAAGATCCGAAAAGCACTAGGGTGGTGAGTGAATACGAGACTAAAAAACGCGAAGGAGAAATTGATGACGAATATTGGATGAGAAATCAATTGGAAGCACCCGATTTCATTCGAAATATTCATGGCTATGCTGCTTTGCCAGATTCCATAAAACAAAAGTTGGATGCAATTTATGAAGAGGAATTAGAGAATAAAAAAGTGATGGCAAAGAAGAATGGGAAAAATGAAAAATCAGAAACACAAGCATCCAAAAATCGCAGTTTGACTTTGTGGATTATTTTAGACTCAGTCTTTTTTGTTGTTGGCGTTTGGTATTTTGTAATTATTAGAAGAAAAAGCAATAAATGATTTTCTCCCTCTATAAATCTCCCATTGGTGACCTGATGATTGTTTCTTCGGATGAAGGAATATCTTATTTATGGTTTGTGGATGAAGGGAAACGTGAAGCCATTATTAAACGAATGGAAAAAGATACGGGCTCTTGGTTAATCGAAGGAACAAATGATATTATTCTCGAATGTAAAAAGCAATTGAAAGAATATTTTGATGGAGATCGACAAGAATTTAAAATTCCTATTGATATTAATGGAACTAATTTTCAAACCACGATTTGGAATTTATTAAAGAAAATTCCCTTTGGAAAAACAAAGACTTATTTGGAATTAGGAAAACAATACGGTGACCCAAAAGCGGTGCGCGCTATTGGCGCGGCCAATGGAGAAAACCCAATCGGAATTATTATTCCTTGTCATCGTGTGATTAGTTCTAAAGGTGAACTTACGGGTTATGCAGGTGGAGTTTGGCGCAAAGAATGGTTATTGGAACATGAACAGAAAGTGTTGGGTGTGGGGCAGACGAGGTTGTTTTAGTTGAAGGTTTAAAGTTTAATGTTCAAAGTATAGTTTGACGTGTTAATCATTTACTTTATTTGTTCAAGCAATAATTAGTAAATTATTGAGTAATTAGTGTCAAATTATTTTTTTGTCCGAAACCGACCTCATACAACAACTCAAATTTGGAAACGAAATCGCTTTCCGAGAAATCTATGACCGTTTCGGAAAAAAGATTTTCAATACTTGTTTGAATCATTTGCAGAATATAGAAGAAGCTGAAGATATCACGCAGGAAGTATTTGTAGAAGTTTTCCAGTCCATCCATAGGTTCAACCAAGATTCATCGCTCTCCACTTGGATTTATCGCATTGCCATTAATAAATGTATAGATCAGGTACGTTCTAAAGGAAGAAAAAAACGTTTTGCATTTCTCACTTCACTTTTTAATCCGCAAACTGGAAAAGAATTAAAAAACATTTCTTCATTTGATCATCCCGGAATGGAATTAGAAAAAAAAGAGGATGCGCAATTACTTTTTAAAGCGATCCAATTATTACCCGAAAATCAGCGTTCAGCTTTCATTTTAACGCAGATGGAAGACCATACTCAAAAAGAAGCTTCAGCTATTTTAAATCTATCAGAAAAAGCATTGGAATCGTTGATTCAGAGGGCAAAATCGAATCTTAGAAAACATTTACAAGAATATTTTAAAGCCTAGCGAAGGAAATAAAATGAACTAACGTCAAAAGATTAGAACATGCAAGAGAACCAACATATAGAGCAAATTTTGGAATCTGGAAAAACGTTGAAAGAAGTGGATCCGAATCCCTACCTATTTAATAAGGTATTGTTTAAATTGAAAGATAAAGCAACGGAAACTTATCATACCAATCCAAAGTTGGTTTGGGTTTCGATGTCGGTACTTACTTTATTTATTGCAGTCAATATTTATATGCTTACTGTTGGAAAATCATCGCAACAAAGCAATGATTTAAATGCAGTGGTGGATGCTTATGGCTTAAATAATCAGGAAGGATTAAATTATGAATAATAAACGCGAAAAAATATTGATGTTCATCATTCTCTTTTTGGTATTGGTGAATTCAGCAACTCTGATTTTAATGTGGATGAATCGTCCACCGTTTCCTCCGCATCTTGGTCGCCCAGGCGGACCTCCAGATAAAATTATCACGGAGAGATTAAACTTAGATGAGGAACAAATAAAACAATTTGAAATCATTAAGAAGGAACATCAAGCACAAATGCGTGAAATCAATACGCAATCAAAAGAATTGCATCAAAAATATTTTGAGTTGTTGGAAAACGAAAATGTGAATGATTCCCTTGCGGATTCTTATGAAAAGCAATTGGCAAATTTTACCGAACAGAGAGAAGAATTTACCTTCAATCATTTCAAAAAACTAAAAGCCATTTGTAAACCTGATCAAATAAAATTATTTAATGATTTTGTAGGGGAATTAGGGAAAATATTGGCAGGACCACCACCGCCAAAACATTCAGGGCCACGCCCATAAATTAATATGAACTTATTGCGAAGGAATTGTAAACTTTCCTCGTCAAATAAGTAAACATTAAATTTATGAGAAATTCTTTCCTTTTGATTTCCTTATTTTTTGGAATCCATTCTTTTGGACAATCGTTCTATGATTTAAACACTATTCAAACTATTGAAATTACTTTTTCGCAAAGTAATTGGGATGCACTTTTAGATGCCGCTGAACCAAATGGAACATACGTTATGGCGCAATCTATTTCAATTAATGGAACAGTATTAGATAGCGTGGGTGTAAAGTATAAAGGAAACAGTTCATATAATCCAAGCCAGGTGAAAAATCCATTTCATATTGAATTGGATCAATACAAAAATCATAGTTACCAAGGATACACAGATATCAAATTAAGTAATGTTGCAAAAGATCCATCCTTTTTAAGAGAAGTTTTATCTTATAAAATTTTACGCCAATACATGCATGCTCCAGAATCTAACTATACGAAAGTATATGTGAACGGAACTTATATAGGTTTGTATTCAAATGACGAAGCTATTAATAAAGATTTTTGTGAAAATCACTTTTATTCAAAAACAAATGCGTTTTTTAATTGTAGCCCACCCAATGGTGCAGGACCAGGTTCAACTGATTTACCTGATTTAGTTTATTACGGAAATGATACCACAGGTTATTATTTAAAATATGAAATTAAATCTGATTTTGGTTGGGAAGAATTAGTTGCTTTAACAGATACGATTGATAACAATTTTACAGCCTTTGAAAATAGTATGGATGAAGATCGTGCCATTTGGATGTTAGCTTTTGATAATGTATTTGTGAACTTAGATAGTTATATGGGGCAATTCAAGCAGAATTATTATTTATATAAGGATGATGAAGGAATTTTTAATTCTGTAGCTTGGGATTTAAATGAAAGTTTTGGTGGGTTTGCAGGAACAGGAAGTGGAAATTTGACGAATACTATTTCAAAACAACAAATGTCACATTTGATTCACCAAAATGATGCCCCTTGGCCACTCATTCAAAAAATATTAAATAATGCAACTTATAAGAGAATGTATGTTGCCCATATGAAAACGATGTTAACTGAAAATATTGCCAGTAATTCTTATGCTACAGATGGGGCGACTTTACAAGCATTAATAAGCGCTGATGTAAATTCTGATGTAAATAAATTTTTCACGTTTGCTAATTTCACTTCTAATTTAAATAGTGATGTTACCAGTGGGCCTCAAAGTTATGTTGGACTTACCAATCTGATGAATGGAAGATATACTTATTTGATGGGCCTAAGTGATTTTACTGCTACTGCACCTACTATTTCAAGTATTACTCCTTCTAATGCAAATCCAGCCTTAAATTCAACGGTAACAATTACGGCAAGTATTACCAATACAACTACTGCATTTTTAGGATATCGATATGATGAAACAAAACATTTTGCGAAGGTAACGATGTATGATGATGGTGCCCATAATGATGGAGCAGCTAGTGATGGAGTTTTCGGAGTTTCTATTCCGGTGAATTCTTCATTTATCCAATATTATATTTATGCAGAAAATTCGAATGCAGGAATTTTTTCTCCAGCACGAGCAGAGCATGAATTTTATTCGTTATACGCATCTATTCTGGTAATTTCGGCAGGAGATGTAGTGATTAATGAATTGATGGCGGTAAATACTTCTACCATTTCTGATCTGCAAGGAGATTTTTCAGATTGGATAGAAATTTACAATACCACTTCCAACTTTTTAGATTTATCTAATTTGTATTTATCGGATGATATTTTAACACCATTAAAATTTGAGATTCCTTCGAATACCATTATTGCACCTAATGATTACTTATTAGTTTGGGCCGATATGGATACAACTGATGTTGGTTTGCATGCTAACTTTAAATTATCTGCAGGTGGAGAAGATGTTATTTTATCGTATGCAAATGGAACGGTGATTGATCAAACTACTTTTCCAGCCCAAACAGATGGAACGACCTACGGAAGATATGTGAACGGAATAGGAAGTTTTACCTTTTTGTTCCCAACTCCTTTGGCAGAAAATTCTTTATTAGGTGTAGAAGAATATAATGAAGTGAATATTTTCAATTTATATCCGAACCCATCCAATGGAAATATTACTATTTCTTCTGATGAAAAAGGAATTGAAAATATTCAGATTTTTGATTTAGCTGGGAAAATGATTTCAAATGAAACGTTAAATTTGGTTTTCAATCATCAAATGGATTTGAATCACTTGCAGAATGGAGTATATTTGGTAAAAATTAATGAATCACAAACTTTTAAATTGAGTATTCAAAAATGAAATGAATCATGAGAAAATTATTTAGTATTTTCTTTATTTTGATTTCAATGGTTGTCATTGCACAACCGCAATTTCATAGTTTGAGATTCAGATTTACTTTTAATGGTGAAGATGTAGAATTGCAAAAATCTTATTTTTCAGTTGCAATTAATGATAGTATTAAATTGGAAACCGCAAAATTTTATGTTTCCAATGTTCATTTTAAGAAAGGCGGAAATATAGTAGATACTACTTTAAAAAGATTTTATTTAATAGATTTGGAGAATAAATTTTCTCGCGATATTTCTTTTTCTTCATTGGGAGTGAAATCATGTGATACCTTAGAATTTGCTATCGGAATTGATAGCCTCACTAATGTTTCTGGCGCAATGGGTGACGTATTAGATCCAGTGAATGGAATGTATTGGGCTTGGCAAAGTGGATATATTAATTTTAAAATTGAAGGAAAATCGAAAATTTGTAAAACAAGAAACAATGTTTTTCAATTTCATGTAGGAGGATATTCTTCACCTTATACATCAATACAATATTTTAAATTTCCTATACCTAAAACGGATAATGTTACCATTGAAATTCCATTTGATGATTTATTAGAGAAGATTGATATTCGAAAAACTAATGAAGTGATGAGTCCGAGTGCAAAATCCACTCAAATTGCCAATCAACTTTCTGAAATAATCCGAATAAAATGAAATTCGCTTTAGTCTTTTCGTTGATTTCATTTTGTGCCATTGCCTCTACAC
>CAMBFX010000128.1 GCA_945865695.1 Chryseobacterium gleum
TTTTCTTAATTAAATTTGAGCCTCACTAAAACGCGAAATAAACAAATGGAGCAAAGGCCGAGTAAAATTGATGAATAAACAATCCGGCTGCAAAAACAATCAATGCTTTCATCCAAATGGGTGTAGAAATAAATAATTCCATTGTTCCAACTTTCGTGCGATTAGGCATCCAATGAATTACATATGAAAGCAAAATAACAATCATTACTACAGGATAACCCGCCAATAATTTACCAGAGAATACTTCCCAGTTAAAATCAAAATTATAGAAAATTCTATTTAAGAAATCGTTGGCCTGATCCATACTTTGAGCGCGGAAAAACACACGTGTAAACGCAATAAAATTGAACGTAATTAATATTTTCCAGAAATGAACCAATATGAAATTACTTTTTTCATATGGACTAATTCGCTTCCAATATTTATAAATTACTAATGCTAATCCGTTCAATCCACCCCAAATAATAAATTTCATTTCAGCACCATGCCATAATCCACCCAATAACATTGTAATTAATAAATTGATATCCGTAGTGATGAATTTGCGATAAACCGGAATAAACAATCCAATTAAAGTTAATCCTACAAATATCCCACATAACAGCCAGAAGCTAATTCCAAAATAATAATTCGCTACTCCAGCCATAAAAGCAGCAATCAACGGAACAAAAAAGTAGGACATGAAACTTGCTTTTTTATTTCCACCTAATGGAATATACAGATAATCTTTGAGCCATGACGAGAGTGAAATATGCCATCGCTTCCAAAAGTCCGCAACATTTAATGCTTTATAAGGCGAATTGAAATTTTCATTCAAATGGAATCCCATTAATTTAGAAATACCAATGGCGATATCGGTATAACCACTAAAATCTCCATAGATAATCATTGAATATCCCCAAAGTGCAACGAGTGCCACAAAACCTGGATACAAATCGGGTGCTTCAAAAACTCGATCTACAAAATTGAGTGCGATGAAATCGGCTACCACAATTTTTTTGGTGAGACCTTTTAAAATCATCCAAATTGACCAACCAAAATCTCGTTGAGTGAGCGTAAAGGGCTGATAAATTTGCGGAATAAAATCTTTTGCACGAACAATGGGACCAGCCACTAATTGCGGAAAGAACGTAACGAAGAAACCAAAGTCAATAATATTTTTTACGGGCGTAAGTTCCTTTCGATAAATATCAATGCAATAACTCATCGTTTGAAATGTGTAAAAAGAAATTCCTACCGGAAGAATAATCTTTGAAGCACACATCACTTCTTCACCAAAAAAGCCATTATTCCAATGAGCAAAATAATTGATTGGCTCCCACATCGAGCCAGTTAATTCATTAAAAGAATCGGTGAAAAAATAAGCATACTTAAAATAAGCGAGAACAAAAAGATTTATTCCCATTGAAGTATAAAGTAAAAACTTCCGTTTGGCTTGACTATTACTTTTATGAAGCGCGCTTCCGATGAAAAAATCAAAAACAGATGAGGCAATTAAAATACTTACAAAAAGGCCACTCGTTTTGAAATAGAAAAATAAACTTACTAATAATAAAAAAGCCGAGCGTAAAAGCTGACGGTTATAAATCATACAATAAATCATATAAACTCCGGCAAAGAAAATCCAGAAGTTCATTTGAGTAAATTGAATGGGCGCAGTTATATTATTAGAGAAATCATTCGCTTTGTCACCAAGTTCTTCACAGGTGAATGACGGATACGTTCCAAATAAATTTTCAAAGCGTGTTGACATTAGTCTTCGTCAGTTAATCGGATTAAACGTTTAAATTCAAATTCATCCAAATATTTCAAAAATGCTTCATAAAATAAATCGCCTTTCAAATAATATCCAGTAGGTGTAAAGTGAATTCTATCTTTATGCATCAAATTGTCCTTATACCAATTATTAGAAGAGCCTAGGTCACCCATTATACCATAAAAATCCCAAACACCCATTTTATATTGCTTCGCTAATTCAATAATCATTTCTCGTTCACGCGCCATGTTTTTATTGGGATATCTTTTATAGTAATAAGCATCATTAGGAACAGTTAATAAAATGGCAGCATCTGGATTTACATTTAGAATTTTTTTCATCAATGCTTCATAATTTGCTTTATAAATTTCTGGTTTAAAATCATCATAGGTTACATTTCCATCATTGGTACCAATAGAAATAATAAATAAATCAGGTTTATGCTGCGCCAATTGTGATTCAAATTCTGTACACTTTAAATAATTTGGAAAAGCGGCTCCATTTATACCAATGGTAGTATAAATAATTCCTGGATCATTATTCCATAATTCAATTCCGTATAAAATAAAATGAGAAGTATCTGAAACCAATTTAATGAGATTCAAATTTAGCGTATCTAAAGAGGTATTGATGAAAATATCGGTAAATCCAGTTACCGTATCAGAAGTAATAGACGAAATAAAAATATTTTCACGTAAATCCAATTTAAAATTTTTCTCTGCTCCCCGATTATGATAAATTCTTACTTTATTAAATCGGTAATGCATTGGTTCATTTTTGCGAGTATAAATTTTAATAGAAGATAAAGTATCTTTTGTGCTCACTGCAATTCCTAAAATCCCTAATGGAATAGTATCTTTTCTTACTACATTTCTATAAGCTCTCCATTCGCCAGTATATTCTACTTTATAGCTCCAAGGATTATTGGTTTGAGCCATCGTATAAGGAAACAATAATCCTTTCGGTCCTTTTATTCCTGGACCAAAATTTTGCAAATAGGATCTAACTCGATGCGAATAAACATCGGCCTGAATATGCGAACCTCCAATATGATAAATCTGTAATTGTCGATCTTTATTATTTACAAGTGAATCAAATTTTTCATAAAATTTTTCGAATGCAGGAGAAGTATCCGAATAAAATTGAAAACGATTCAATCCCCATCGTATATAGGGGAATTGGCGCACATAAGAAGTATCGATGATTCCCATCAAACTATCTTCAGATGGACCATCAAAATGTTCTTCCACTTGTGCTTGCGAAACACTTGTAATAAAAATGGAGATATAGATTAAATATTTGCGCACTATTTTTCTTTATTGATAAATTTTTGATATTCGAGCAAGAAAGCTTCATAAAACATTTCTGAAACCACTTTTGCTCCTTGAGGAGAGAAATGGGTATAATCATTCACCGCCCAACCTTGTTCTACCCAATAAGCCATAGTATTTTTTCCTCCCATGGCAGCATAAACATCCCAATAAGCAGCACCTGCTTCATTGCTGGCTTGGCGCATTTTTTTAACCATATAAGGTAAAATTGGATAAGTGGCCATCACACCATCTACCATTGTTGCCATATCAGAAGGACCGATTACAATTATAGAAGCATCGGGACGTAATTTTTTAATGGTAAGCAATTGTGATTTGAAAAAGCGAGCCACATCATCCGCTTCTTTTTCTGACTCAATCCATGGCATAGCATTACCACCAAATTGCATAATAAATAAATCAGCATTTAATTCGTTATACATTCGCTGCATCAATCCTTGATCTACCTTTCCAAAAAATGTTCCAGAAGATCCACGCATTGCTACATTGTTTACTTGTACTCCATAATTTCCTTCGAGAGCAAATGAATAAATATCTGGACTCATTTTAGCATTGAAAACAAATTTCAAATTAGGAGTTTCTTTAAATCCTAATTCAAAAACATGATAGTTTCCATCCGAATTCAATGTATCCTCATGAATTAATTCACCATTATTATAAACTTTCAAATCAACTCTTGTTTTACAATTTCCATAATACATTCTCATTCTATTATACGATTTTGCATTTCCATAAGCGTTTTTAGAAGGAGAAAGTTCAATAAATGCTTCTACCGCTTCCTTCTCACTAATCAATGAATCTTCATAATAAGGCGTGAATCGAGTGAATGAAACCACAGAGCCATATTTTTTATGTTTCACTTCTTTTGAAACATCTGCAAATGCAGTATATCGTTTCCAGTTTTCTGATCGAGTTTGTTTAAAGCTCATCGAATTGTAGGCATCGTAAGCGGGAATCATACCTGGGCCATTGCCTCCGAATTTACCTTGTAAACGATAACGAATATAACTAGTCATTCTATCACCTTCAATTTGCGAATCTCCATAATGGAAAATATGCATGGTAGATTTATTCGAAGCAAGCGCTGCCAACTTTTTAAATGCAGAATGAAGCACCACATTTCCTTTTTCACCAAACTCCAAAGGCTGAACGCCATCACCTGTCACCACTTCATCATCACCTGTAGGTTTTCCTAATTCTTCGCCAAATTCATTTTTATGCTTTTTCATTTTCGCCTCAATCTTCTTCACTTTATCTTCCATTTTATTTACCTTTTCAGAAACCGCTTTTTTATCGGTTGTATGAAAAACGGGATTATAAAAATCATCAAGACCCGGCATTTTTAACCAAACGGTGTCTTTTGTCCAAAGCGAATCTTTCTTCACATCATTAACTGCAATCACCCAACCTTTTTTCTCAGGAACAAAAGCCATAGCCAGCGTCATCAATAGATAAAGGACGAGCATGAATGCCATTACTGCAAAGGGAGAGTAGTTTTTCATTGGGTTGTTCAAAGGCAAATGTAGAAACTAAAACAGCCCTTTTGGGGCTGCTAGAGTAAATGTTTTTGACAAACTATTATTAATGACTTGTGGACAATTTTCCGCTATGATGGGCCATTTATTTTCCCATATCCTCAGCAGTTATCAACATAGAATGTAATCTATTTATTCTTTTTTCCCTTCTCGCGAGCCTTATCTCTAGTCATCGCTTCAATCAACGTTTCAATCTGTTCAGCTTCTAATTGCTTAGCTAAAATCTTTTTGTCTTTGTCTAAAAGAAAAACTTTGGGCGTACTAAAAACATCAAAAGTGGTTCTATAGTTTAAGCTTTTCAGATCGGTATATCCCTTTTGTATTACTTCGCGAGCCATTTCCTGTTTTTCAAAATATACCTGTGGTAAAGCCACATTAACAAAATCACCCATTTTATTATCCTTGATAAATTTCATCCAATCTTTATCGTGATGATCACTCACGGCATAAACGTCGACCGATACGCCTTTATCCTTTAATTTTTTATGTATTTCGGCAAGTAAAGGCATTTCTTTTTTACAGTGTCCACAACCTGGATCCCAAAAAACAAGAACCGTATAATCTGATTTTAGATCATATAATTTTACCCATTTATTTAAGGTAGAATCAGGTAATGAAAGTGGATGTGCTAAAGCTTGGCAAACAATTGGGCCTAAATCATCGGCACGATCGGTATATTTTTTTAAATCCTTTTTCTTAACCCACCAAACTTTTCCTGGTTTATGGTAAGCATAAACCATTTGAACAAAAGCAGCATCCATACACATGATTTTGGATTGCTCAAAAGTGTAGGTTAAAAGGTGCACGGTATATTTAAACATTTCATGCTTGCGAATAGTATCATGCACAGGCTTGCCATTTTTATCAGGAGTGTAAGTAGCTTGAATTTTACCAATTAGTCGCTGAGCTTCTTTGAAACTACTATCGGGTTGTTGAAGAACCATATTTTTGAAAAAGCCTTCAATTCTATTGTGAAAAAACGGAGCACGAACCAATCTTTCGTCTGAAAAATCTATATTATCCCAATAGTGCTCTTTCAACCATTTATAAGCAAATAAAGAATCCAATACTTTTCCATCTGGACCTTTTGGAGCTTCTGGAATTTCTGGATCGATAGACATATTAAGAACTTTAGCAATATACAGTTTCGGGTTCTTGGCAATAATTTCTTTTTGTGTTGCTTTTACGTCTTTATCGATTTGAGTTAATTGATCTGTAATTTTTTTGTATTCGGCATCTTTTTTATCTATGCTTTTCAATTTATCTCTCAATGGATCTGCCTCTCCTCTTTTTTTATTGATAAAGCCCACATAATCATAAAAAACTTTATTTTCTTCGGATTGCTTTACCACCACATTTCCAGGTAAATCTTTACGGTTGCTTTCGATGGTGACATTTTCATTATTAAATACAATGTCAAAAAACTTACCAGAAAGAACAACCGCATACATTCCTGGATCAAATTTCTTTTTAGTGCTAAAAGTCACTTCTCCATTGGAATTACACATAGCTGTATCGGAGTAGTACAATTTGTTTCCATAGTAATTAGCTAGAAAAATGGTGGTATCTTTTGCTCCAACAATTTTAAATTTCAAGGTATTTTGAGCAAAAATGACAGAAGATGTCATTACTAAAAATACAAAAAGGGAAATCTTTCTCATAGCTGGTAATTTTTGTAAAGTAAAAATAATCCTCGTTTTCATCTTTTTCAACATTTTAACAATTCTTTAACTATAATTTACGGGCTAATTTTCTCAACTGGAAAACAACACTCAATGCGTTGATAAAAATAAAGCAAATCATGAATACAAAAGCTACCACATAAACCGTTGAATGAATTCCTGGTTGAACCTCATAAGCTTTGCTGATTAGGTAATTATCTAACATGATTTTGGCTCCCCATAATCCTCCAATAGCACAAAGAGTAACTAGCATAAAAATAACCGAAAAATAAGCAATGTATCCTTTACTTAAAGTTCTATAATCATAGCCCAAGCCCAAAAGCACACGCAATTCATAAACTGCACGGCTAATAATAATTTGACTGTATTGTATAAATCCAAGAATGGCTAAAACAACAATGATGGAACCAACTACTAAAAAAATGGTTAATGATACTTGAAGAATTGATTTTATTCTACTACCTTTTAATCTTTCTTGATTGGTATCGTATTTTTTTTCGCCCATGAATCGAGCCAATAATGGATTAGTAATTTCATCCACTGCCAATATTAATCTAGTAGGATTTCCAGCTTCTTTATTTCTAAAGCGATCGTTGGCATAAGTTACAAATGCTTCAGGAGCTAAAATACTATTGATACGATCTGAAAAACCAACTACGTTCCCTCTTAAATTTACATTTCCTTCTTCTCTTTTAATGATGATATGAAAATACAACATCGAAAAACTTTTTTCGCTTAACGGAGGCAAGTTTTTACTAGGAGCATAAGCGAAATTATAGGTTTCGAGATAAGCCGACGGAAGAATGATTGGAACAATAGTATCGCCAGGTTTCCATTTCCATTTTTCTGTTTTCACGTCAATAAATCGATCTGGTACCGATTCAAAATAAATATCGGTATACATTTTAGGTAAATTCTTCGCACCTGTTAATGTGGCCACTGCTGGAAATAAACTGGATTTGAATTCACCAATGTCTTGTACGAATTTTTGTTTTTTTACTTCATCTACTTCTTGTTGATTGAAATCTGCAGAAATAATATTTAGCGTAGAAAAATCACCTACATGTTTCTGAATTACCAAATAATCTTCATTGAGAACTTCAGATTTTACGACCATGGTTTTCCATAAATCAAAATAAAATTGAAGTGCCACTAAAAGGATTAGAATCCCTAAAAAAGAACCGAGAAAGGCAATTATCAACTGCCATAAACTCTGCGAACGAAGTAGTATTTTACTTAACATAAATCAGAGTTTATAAATTTTATCATAAGCAAACTCATAGTGATCTCCTAAACTAAACAGGATGAAACCTGCGCCATTAGCCTTACATTCATTTTGAATTAAATTACTAGCTAACTCAATATTTTTAGAATCGATATGACTAAAAGGTTCATCCATTAAAACCATTTCAAAAGGCTGCAATAATGCTCTTACAATAGAAACACGTTGTTGTTGTCCAATAGAAAGTGTTCCTGCCAACTGATTCCATTTATGACCCATTCCCAAACATTCCATCATGGTTTTCATTTGAGTTTCGGTTTTATGGTTGGTCAATTTATTCTTCACTTTCAAATTTTCGGCCAACGTTAACGTTGGAAGCAAACGCATATCCTGCAAAATCACCGAAAATTTTCGCTGACGAATAGCTGCCCACTCACTCAATGAAATATTTTTAGATTCTTTATTATCTATTAAAATATTTCCTTCATAATCGGAACGGAAACCATAAATAAAATGAATCAATGAAGTTTTACCTGTACCACTTGGTGCTTTTACCAAATATCTTTGGGGCGAACTGAAATCAGCCGAATGACGCCAGATACTATCTTCGGTAAAAGAAGAATCTCGCATTGGATAAGGGCAGCTATTATTTATTTTTATTTCCATAGTGAAAAAACGCTCAAAGTTATTTTAAATTATGCGGTTTGAAATACAAGAATACAAGTTTAGTACCAACAAAAAAATGATTGAGTTGGCAGATGCTAAAAAATGCTAAAATTTAAATTTTTATACACAATTTCAGATAGTTACGAAATCAAGAGGAATAAGTGGAATCATCTTTAAGTCTTCAAATAAATTTAAAAAGTGAATAAATCCGATTCGAAACTTAGTTTCAGGCAAAATTCACAACAGTAATTTTTGTAATTTTATACCAAACAAAATGAATGAACAAGATAATTCTTTCTACCCTTTTAATTTTCGGTTTTTATTTTGTCAATGCTCAACGCAAAAATGAAATTCAAATTTTAAAATCTGGCACTGTAAATCCTTCGTTAATAAAGGAAGATTGGTTGGTGCAAGTTCAAAATTTAGAATCACCTTCTCCAGACGGAAATAGTTTTAGAGCCGAACTTCAAAGAAGAAAAGCGTTGATCGAAAAAATATATCCAAGAAAAAACAAAGCCTCTATCGAAAATAGAATTTCATCTACGCCTCCAGTTGCCGGTCGAATGATGGAAGGAAATTTAGCTGGAAACGGAACCCCCAATGATAATACCATGGCCATTTCCAATAATGGAATTTTGGTAAGCGCCATTAATTCAAACTTATTTTTTTATGATATAGAGAATGATTCGTTATTAGGAATTGCTTCTCTAGCTCAATTTACACTTGATGGTGGAATTAATACAACCAATAGTAAATATGACCCGAAAGTAATTTACGATCC
>CAMBFX010000129.1 GCA_945865695.1 Chryseobacterium gleum
GGGAAAATAATCTTTTTAATATTCACGCTAGGAACAACATCCTGAACAATTACAAACGGAACAAATGTGCTATTAATGACTTTGATAGCGAAACTACCAAATAATTTCTGCGACATTCCTTTAGCGCCATGAGTTCCCATAATAATCAAAGAAGCTTTGATTGATTCGGCTACACTGGCGATATCTGTAAAAATACTTCCCGCTTTTGCAATGGTGTGTACTTTTATATCGTTGGACTCTAAATTTAATTTAGCCACAATTTCTTCAAATTTCTTTTGAGCGGCCGCTTTTTCACTATCTGCCTTTACTACATGTAACAAATAAACATCTGCTTGAATTTGTCGGGCCATTTTAATGGCGTGACGTGTAGCAGCTTCGCCTACTACAGAAAAATCATGCGGTACTAGAATGGTTTTTGTTTCTTTTCTTTCCATGAGCTAGGTTTTGAGTTAAAGCAAATATAATACAGTTTATCAATTACTTAATAAAATAATCTAAACTTTTTCATTTCATTCTTATCACAGCAATCATTCTTCCGGTGTTTCCTTTATCCCTACGATGCGAAAAAAATAGATTTTCTTCACAAAACGTACATAATTCAGACACTTCGATGTTGTTTTCAGGAATTCCTGCCAACAAGCCTTGGTTTTTATTTGCTGATTTCAGATCTACAAAATACTTATCGTTATACGTTCCTATTCGCTTAAGGTTACCTTGAAAGTGCGCTGCCACTTCAATTCCTACCTCAAAATGGTCAAAACCGATGCAAGGTCCTATATACATTTTACAATCTGTTGGGTTGGAAAAATATTCTGATTTCATTTTATGGATCGTTTTCAAAACAATTTCAGAAACGGTTCCTCTCCAACCTGCATGAATAGCCGCGATTACATTTTTTATAGGGTCATGAATCAAAATAGGTGTGCAATCGGCAATAGAAACAATTAGTGTTAAATTTCGTTTATTAGTTATAAGGGCATCATACCCATTTTCACGACAAGCATTTTCGACTTTTAGAATTTCGCAACCATGAACTTGATAACTCAATGCTGCATCCGATTCATCTAATCCTAAATCAGAGAAAAATAATTTGCGGTTTTCCTCTACATCATTTTTATCATCGGTGGTTGAACGGCCAGTGTTAAGAGAAGAAAAATGTCCTTTGCTCACTCCGCCATTGCGGGTGCTTATAGCAGCAAGAATTTTATCGGAAGAAAATATTTTAGGAGTTAGCTCACGCATTGAATCAAATATCGCTAATAATTCGAAGACAAAATATGTGCCAACACTTGAATATCAAAATCTCATTGTTGAAGAAAGTAATCCGTACTTTCTCCCTATCTTCACCCCATGTTTTCCTCTTCCCTAAAAACCAAATTTGCCCCTGATAAAATCATTTCATTTGATGAAACCAACCAACATTTTATAATTTCGTATAATTATCCGTATCTGAAAAAAACTGCTTTTATATTTATACTCATTGGAATTATTTTAACAGTTCCTTGCGGCTTTTTTATGCAATACTATTTTTGGAGCAGTGCGGCGCTCTTAAGTGTTACCGCTTTTCCGTTTATCGCTTTAGGAGGAAGATTATTATTTCTCAGTTTTCAAAAACAAAAAATCATCATTGATTTAAAGGCTAAGAAAATTTTATTTAATAAAAATCTTACTATTCCGTTTAATTCAATTTCACAATTCAGTTTGGTTAAAGAAAGATATTATGATGTGGAATATCCCGTACAATTCATAAAAATGAAAAAAGTCACATCTTGGCAAGTCACCATTGAAGATTTCAAAGAGAATAAAGTCATTCTTTGCAAATCAGAAAAAGAAGAACAAGCTAAAAATATAGTGGAAGAATTTTCGAAAGCGATGGGAGTTAAGATTAAAAAGGGGATTGAGAATGTTTAGTTTCTACATTTTTAGGATTCGAATAATCCTTCTAAAAAAAGAAAGTATATTTCATAACTATACTAGTTACCCTCCAAATTATACCATAACCCCTATCTACTTTACGCGTATCATTGCATAAATAATTACTTTATGAAAACTTTAAAACAATTACTCATTCCTATTATAGTCATGGGAATGTTCTCTGGAAAACTATCGGCACAAACAATTCCAAATCCAGATTTTGAACAAACAGATACCGTTAATACATATCCCTTTTTTACCAATTGGACCAGCGATGGTACGGGAGCTGCTATTTCAAACTTAAGTCATAATGGAAATTATTCTTTATCCGTTTGGAACTGGTATTGGTATGGTAAAGCATACGCAAATAATGGGGCTGATGATGGATTCGGATTTGGTTCAGCTCATAAATCTGGAACTCCATACACCCAAAAAGCAACAAAAATGAATGGATTTTATCGTTATGACACGACTGGTACGTATTCTACAAATGATTCAGGATTAGTAGCAGTTCTATTAAAAAAATACAATACCATCACACAACAAGTAGATACTATAGGATATGGAAAAGTAAATCTTCCTTCATATTCGCCAACAGATAATAGTTTTGCGCCCTTTGAAATAATTATTGACGATATACAGCCAGGCATTCAGCCTGATTCGATTGTTGTCTATGTGCAATCGAGTTTAGATGGGTTTTGCGCTACTGCAGGCGTTGGGATTTGCTTATATTTAAATGTAGATTTTCTTAGTCTCGAAACGCCTTTGGGGATAACTGACGTAAAAGGGAAAATACTTCAACCCGAAATTTTTCCTAATCCAACCGAAGGAAACTTTAGTATTCAATTTCCTTCTACAGAAATGGAAACCGTGAGAGTATTTAATTTGACAGGTGAATTAATTAATCAATTAGAATTAAACCATTCTAATAAAATAGATCTTTCACTCCGAGATTTTGATTCAGGACTCTATTTAGTAGAAATTAAAGATATTAAAGGAAACATCTATACACAAAGATTAATTAAAAATTAAAAAATCCTCCAAGTACAAAAATCAAGGAACAAAATAATTTGTTCCTTTTTTATTTTCCTACATTTACGATTTAGTAACCTAAATTATGTACGGATTCAACCCTTCCATCAAAGAATTGACTGTTGCCGATAAGGTCGTTCGCTATTCAAAAGAAAAAAAGCAATTCGAGATATCTGTCAATAAAAAATATTTTTTGGATTGGACGATTGTACTTTTCATTATTGCGGTTCTTCTATTTGCCACTATTTCGCTTCCCTTGATGTTTTGGAGTATGATAATAGGTTGCATAACGCTAATTATTCCGTTGCTATTTGTTTTAGCTGGATTGAGATTTTATTATTTAGCTAGTAATAACAATCAAAAAATAATTATAGATAATAACAAAAAAGTAATTTTTTATAGTGCAACAATGGCGATTCCTTTCAAGTCGATTAAAAAATTAAGTATAAATCCAGTAGATATTTTGATTCCGAAAAATAGAATCAGAATTAAAAAACATGCGGGCTGGGAAATTTCTGCCGAGGATCATAAGGGAAATAAAGCGCCATTAGTAAAATCAGAGAATGAAGAAAAAATAAAATTGATTTTGAAAGAATTTTCTTTGTTGATAGATGTGAAGATAAATTAATTCCATTTGTGTTCGTTGTCAAACTTAATTGTAAAATGGAATTTTATCTTTGTTAAAAAATAAATTATGCTCACCTCAACCGAATATAAAACCTACTGGGAAAAAGGAATTCCCTATTCCGAATACCTCATTCGTTTCGAAAAAGAAATGAAAGACGGAACAGCCAAAACATTTGCAGACAAGATGCCAATTAACTGGCAGCGGACTTCAAGAATCAACAAACACTTTGTATTAGATGATGATTCCATTGAGTCGTTGAATAATCTCGTACATAAAAGATATTGGCTGGTCATCACCGAACATTGGTGTGGCGATTCTGCGCAAATAGTTCCAGTGATGGATAAAATCACAGAGGCTTCGCAAGGAAAAATTGAATTGCGATTGGTTTACCGTGATGAAAATCTTACCCTCATCGATGCACATCTTTTTAAGGGCGGTCGATCCATTCCGAAATTAATTCAGCTTAATGAAAAAATGGAAGTTACAGGCGAATATGGTCCTCGTCCAGCGATTGCTCAAAAGCTAGTGATGGATTTGAAAAGCAATCCTTCAACTGCCGACAAATACAGCGAAGAGTTACATAAATGGTATGCTAAAGATCAACAGGTGCAGCTACAGAGAGAGTTGATGGAGTTTGTAAATAGGTTAGATTAAAAAATCGAGGCACAATATTTGTAATTTTTTAAATAAATCCAAATAACCAAAAAATATGAATTGCGGAGCAATCAATCAAACCTTAAAAATTAAAATACTATGATTAAAAAACTTATTACTCTTTGTGCTTTTGTTGTTGTTATCACATTTGCAAACTCTGCTAAAGCACAACTTATTTTTAAAGTGGATAGTAAATACGATGCCGATGTAAAAGTATTCGTTGCTTCTTCGAAGTATGATGCAGACCTCATCGTTTATCAAGTAAGTTCAAAATATGACGTGAATAAAGATGGACTTTGGTTTTTTGTAGGCTCGAAATACGATGCTACTTACAAGGTGTTTTTTGTAGATTCAAAATACGATGCTGACATCATTATTTATTATGCAGACTCAAAATATGATGCACAATGGCGAAATGCAGATAAGAAAAGCAAAATGAATAAATAAATTCTATTGGTTAATGAAAATGCCGAGTAGTTTTGAATTACTCGGCATTTTTTAGTTTTATCAAATGAAATCTTACCTCGAGAAAACGAATGAAGTACATAAAGATGCCGCATTAAAACCCGATGTTGGTTTATGTTGCAATGCAAGATGCTATTGGTTATTGGCTATTGGCTATTGGCTATTGGCTTTTGGCTATTGGCTTTTGGCTATTGGCTTTTGGCTTTTGGCTTTTGGCTTTTGGCTTTTGGCTATTGGCTATTGGCTAAAAAATAAAAACATTCTCCTATCTTTGCTCCATGTCTCAAAAAATCATTGTAACAGGAGGAGCAGGTTTCATCGGCTCACATACCGTGGTGGAATTAATTAATGCAGGATTCGAGCCTATCATCATTGATAATTTTAGTGCTTCTGAAAGATTTATCCCCGGAAGAGTAGAAAAAATTACTGGCAAAAAAATTAAGTTATACGAAGCAGATTGTAGAAACCGCGAATTCATTTCCGAAATTTTTAAAATCGAAAAACCAACAGGTGTAATTCATTTTGCCGCATTCAAATCGGTAGGAGAATCGGTTTCCAATCCCGAAAAATATTACGATAATAATATTAATTCATTATTGGTAATGCTTGAGGTAATGAAGGAAAACAAGGTATTGAATTTAGTGTTCTCCTCTTCATGCACGGTTTATGGAGAGCCAGAAGTAATACCAGTAAATGAAAAAACGCCCTTACAAAAAGCCTCTTCTCCTTATGGAGAAACAAAAGTAATTTGTGAAGAAAAACTACTAGCGTTTCAGAAAGAAAATCAAGAATTTCGAATAGCCATTTTAAGATATTTTAATCCCATTGGTGCACATCCTTCTGGCGAAATTGGTGAATTACCACTAGGTATTCCAACTAATCTAGTTCCTTTTATTACTCAAACCGCTGCAGGTTGGAGAGAAAAACTAATCATCAACGGAAATAATTATAATACTATTGATGGAACTTGCGTTCGCGATTATATTCATGTGGTAGATTTATCTATTGCACATATTGCTTCTTTAAATTGGTTGAGTAAACAAAAAAGCAATTTCTCACCAGAAATTTTTAATCTAGGAACCGGAAATGGCAATACCATAATCGAAGTTATCCACGCTTTTGAAAATCGTAATAAAATGAAATTAACCTATGAATTTGGGCCAATAAGAGCGGGTGATGTTGAAAAAATTTATGCAACGGTAAAAAAAGCTCAGGATATTTTGAATTGGAAATGTAATTTTACTCTCGAAGATTCAATGGAACATGCCTGGAAATGGCAACAAACTTTAACGAAGCCCAATTGAAAAAAATACAAAAAATACTTTTAATTTTTTCCTTGACTTTGTCAAGCTCATTGACTTTTTCCCAATTCAATCTTGGGGAAATGTATCAAGGTTGGTTTCCTCGAAAAAATAATGCGCCCGAATTAATGCATCGCTTTGCTGTTGATCTTTTATTTAATCGTTGGTACAATGAGCCTTCTAATATCACATTAGAACCCTATTCTATTGGCTTAAATGTTTATCGAATGATTGATATTCCATTTAATAATCATATTGGAATTAGTATTGGTGGCGGTTTTTCCTTCGAAAATTATCATCACAACGGTCAGTTTGTTACTACTATTCTTACTGATGGAAAAGAATTTACATCTATCGAACCATTTGCTTCGGGATATGATTATAAAAGAAATAAAATCTCATTGAACTACTTCGATATTCCTTTTGAAATTAGAATTCGCAGTAAAGATAAACCACGTTTCAATGTTTATCCAGGAGTGAAATTTGGATATTTATTCAATGCTCATACTAAAACTATCGACAATACGGGGAAATACAAAAACTACAATGTTCCTAATTTTGATCAATATCGCTATGGCGTTTCTTTAAGAATGGGATGGGGTAAAAATTTTCATATTTACACTTATTACCAACTTACCTCCATCTTTAAAAAAGATCGTGGCGAAATAATAAATCCATTTGCCATAGGGTTTACTTTTTATTTTATTTAACCCCTCTGTCTCGAAGACTCGACATCTCCCCTATGATAAGGGGAGAATTGCCTTATTCATTCAAAATACCACCTAGATATAATTAGGATTAATCTACGTATCAAACTCCAAGATTATTAATTTAGGGAAACTCAATACTCTGACGTATTTTATTTAACCCCTCTGAATCGAAGACTCGACATCTCCCCTATGACAAGGGGAGAATTGCCTTATTCATTCAAAAAATAAATGTCGATCTGTATTAGCTGTTGTAATTTTAATAAAGACAAAAGAAAATAGATTATAGCGTATAACCCCTCTGTCTCGAAGACTCGACATCTCCCCTAAGATAAGGGGAGAAATGCCTTATTCATTCAAAAACTAATCGACATCTCCCCTATGATAAGGGGAGAAATAGCCCTCCCAGAAAAAAATAAGCAGCTGATTTTAAAATAAATAAACTAAAAACAAAAGGTTTTTTTAAACACTTTGGTTAATTATTCTGGCGCCCCTGGTTAATCCAGCATTCAATGATTTGAATAACGCTATCAGGAAGTTGGGTAGCCTCGGGTAAGTAGGGATTAATACGAGGCATGGGATAAGGCGTTTGGTGTTTGATCGATAAAAGCAAATTGGCATTTAAAACCGCCGAATCTATTTGCTGATAGGTAATGAGATTAAATGGGGCGGCTCCGCCATAACCATGGCAATTGGGAGAGGCGCAATTTTGCTGTATGATGGGTTGCACCTGCGCGTTGAAACTAATTTGGGTAGAGCATCCTTCAATGTTATCGTTGCGCCGGCAGGAAAAAATAAAAATCACTATAAAAACGAGAAATACTCCCGATTTTACCCCGCTCCGCACATAGGTATATTTGTTATTTTTTAGCATCCTTGTATTCCTTCAGCGTCATTACTTTTTCTTGGTACAAAACGCGTATTTCTGGTTTGCCAATTTTTTTCTTTGCAGCAAACGAAACGGCATCGAGTGCTTTGGATGCATCGGTGTATTTTTCTCCCCAATAATAAACAGTATTGCCATTGCCATCGTCAACGGGCTTAATGCTACCACCGGTAATTTTCTCCTCGAGCGAGCGCGGCGGCGAAGCACCTGTCTTTACAATAGCTACCTGCACAACGTAGAAAGGAGTGGCACTTTCTTCTTGTTTTTTCAACTCTTTCATGGCTTGCATAATGAGTTGTTGGCTGGTGGCATTGCTGTTTTGCGGACGCAAGCGCATTTGATTCATGATACTGTCTAAACGTTCTATGCGCTCATCGAGTTCATCGTAGTTTAAACGATTTTTATCCGTGGAATCTTTTTTACCACCGTTTCTTCTCTCATCATTGAAAATGCGCCCTTCATCACTTTGTGTGCTATCAATGCTTGGGCCTTGGTAACGGGAACCTTCATCACCGGCTACTTCATCAATATACACCACCTCCCCTTTTTCGTTAAATTTCTTTTTGCGCACGCGGCGGCGTTTTTCAATAACGAAAAATGCCTGGTAATAACTTTCCATTCCTTCTTCGAGCTCAATAGGAATATTGTTTTGCGCCAAGAAAAAGCGATCACTTAAAACTTCTTCGTCCATGGAAAGCGTGTAGAAACCATAAGGCACATAGAAAGAGAAATTTCCTTTACGATCTGTTAGTGTAGAATAAGCATTACCCATGGTATCGGTAGTGAAAACACGTATGCGTGACATATCTAGCTCTGCTAATACTGCTTCGGTAAATTTCTCGCGATCTATCAAGACAGCACCTTCTACCATTACGCCTTTGGTGAACGGAACATAGTAGGTTTGTTGCTCGGTAATAGCAATACTGTCTTTTTTAATCATAAACCAAGACCCCACATCAATGAGGGGAATAACATTGTGAAAATATTTTTTTTGTGCCACATTGAAAAAAGTAACCTCCCCCTCTTTATTGGTGATGGCCTCGTGGCCGTTGAGTTGTATCACTAAATTCTCGAGAGGAACCTCATCGGGGTCTTTGATATGATTGCCGTTAAAATCTAAGAAAGCAACAAAGGTGGCATCGGTGAAAAAGGTTTTGCGAAAACGTTTTGGAATAGGAATACCAATTTCTTTGCGCAAACCAAAGGTGAGGTTAAAATTAGAGCTGAATTGCGTTCCTTGCTCCGGCTCGGGTATATTGGTGCTTGGGTTTTGCAACTGGTAAAACTGAAAAGATTTTTCGGCATTACGGGCGGTCATATTGTAAAAGAAACCGGCGTTAAATCTCCATCCATTAAGCG
>CAMBFX010000130.1 GCA_945865695.1 Chryseobacterium gleum
GACTCCAACCACTGTTGAAAGTTCCTCCAATTAAAAATTTCTTCTCGAAACGATTAATTCCGTACTCAAAATTTTTAATTTTAGAGGAATCGATTTGCGCCCATCCCGAAAGGCTGACCGTAAATAAAAATAAGATTAAAATATTCTTCATAATTGTTTAATTAGTTATTTCTCTTCCAACCGAAAAATTAAGATTGTTCACTGATTGAAGATAATTATTCATCAAATCGATGTATTGCATTTGGATATCCAAATAAGATTGGCGATAATCGATATACTCAATCATTGAAATGTTTTTCTTATCGAAATTCATTGCAGCATTATCTGAAAGTTCATCAATCTGCTTCATGAATTCATCAGAATAACCAATAAAATTTTCATTGAAGTTTACATATTGCAAATAGGAAGAAACGACATCGTTTTCCATTTCACGTTTAACAACATCTAATTGCAATTTTGATTGTTCAATTTGAATTTTCGCTTTGCTAATTTGACCTTGATTACGATTAAAAATAGGTATATCAAATTCCATTACCATTCCTACATAAGGACGAACGTGATTACTTCCTTTATCATGTGGCTGATACCCCAAATTGATATCCGGAATAGATTGTGATTTTTGACTGACTAATTCTGCTTCGTACAAACCGATATTTTTTTGAGCAATCATCCAATCAGGTCTATTTGATTTTGCAGCATCTAATAAAAGCGCCAGATTCAATGTATCTGATTTTGCTTTTTCTCTCTCTATTGGAATGATTTTAGTGTTAGGGCTCAGATTCAACATCGTGTTAATATTACTTTGTTCGGCAATGATTTCATTGGTATTTAAAGTAATTTCATTGTTTAACAAAATCAATTCAGCACGAATTCGAACTAAATCATTCAAAGAAATCACCCCAAGTTCATATTGTTTTTCAAATGAACGAAGGGTATTCTCAAATTGTTCTTTCACTTCTTCGTAGATTTTACTTTTCTCTCTTAATGACCAAAGATTAGTAAACGATATACTGAATTCGTACATCAAACCACGAACAACGTCCTTGAAAGCATTCTTAGAGATTTCCACTTCAATATTCGCTTTACGAACAGCTTTGATACGTTTTCCCGAAACATTGATCACATATTCCACTTGAATCAATTTTTGATTGACGAATTTGAAATATTTATTTTGATCAACACTGTACAGTTCGGCATTCCAAACAAACATTGGGTTATTCCATAATTTAGCTTGTTCAACTTCTGCTTCGGCTAAATTGATATTGTAATATTCGGAAAGAACGATTAGACTTTGTTTCAAAAGTCTATCCTTTCCTTCGGCATAAGTCATCGTAATGGAAGAGTCCGTTTGAGCATGCAAAAAATTTGCAGTTCCAAAAAAACAAATCCAGATGATTGATATTTTAAGTCGCATATTCACTTTAAATTTAAATTCATGAATTAATTTATTTCTCTTCTTCGTTCGCAGCTTGCATTTTTTTGAACCTTGAAACTTTCTGCTTCTTATTGGTCATCCAATAAATATTCGGAAAAATCAAGAGTGTTAAAATGGTTGCAGTAATCAATCCTCCAATGATTACTACTGCTAATGGCTTCTGACTCTCGGAACCAATTCCAGTTGACATTGCAGCAGGTAATAATCCGATGGCAGCCATCAAAGCAGTCATCACAACTGGTCGAATTCTACTTTTCACTCCTTCAAAAATTGCTTCCTTGATTGGCATTCGTTCTTCTACATTTTTCTTAAAGACAGAAATTAGAATCACACCATTCTGAATACAGATTCCGAATAGAGCAATAAAACCAACACCTGCTGAAATTCCGAAATTAATTCCGGTGATATGTAAAGCAAGAATTCCTCCTATAAGAGCGAAAGGAACATTCAATAAAACAAGCCCAGCATCTTTTGCATTTCCAAACATGATGAATAGCAAAATAAAAATAGCGATGAGAGAAAGAGGAACAACCTCACCCAATCGTTTGGAAGCGCGAACCTGATTTTCGAATTCGCCTGTCCATTCAATGGAATAACCTTTTGGCAAATCTCCAAGAGCATTTACTTTATCTTGAGCCTCTTTAATTGTGCTTCCCAAATCTCGACCTCTTACAGAGAATTTCACCCCTATGAATCGCTTATTTTTATCACGATAAATAAATGCTGGCCCAGTTAATTTATCAATGGTAGCAATTTCTCCTAATTGAACCGATTGTCCATGAATAGTTGGAACCAAAATCCTTCGGATATCTTCTTCATTTTTTCGGAATTCTTCGGGATAACGAACACGCACTTCGAATTTCATTTCGCCTTCGTATTTCGTTGTGGCTGTTTTTCCTCCCATTGTCATTTCAATAATCACTTGCGCATCTTCGATAGTAACACCATATTGTGCCATCTTCGCTTGATCTAAATTAATTTGCAATTCGGGCTGACCCACATTTCGTAAAATTCCGATATCTTTAATTCCATCTGTACCATTAACTGTTTTCAAAATAACAGAAGCCAACGAATCGAGAACTTTCAAATCACTACCAAAAATCTTTATCGCATTATTGGCATTCATACCAGCCACCGCTTCGGCAACATTGTCGATAATAGGTTGCGAATAATTGTAATTTATTCCTTGGTATTTTTTTAATTGCACATCCATTTCTGCTATGAGTTCATCCACCGAAATATTTCTGGTCCATTCTTTTTTCGGTTTTAGGTTGACTTGCATTTGCACATAGTAAAATCCGCTTGGATCGGTTCCATCATTGGATCGACCCGTTTGAGAAAGTACTCCGTTCACTTCTGGAAATTTCATTAATTCTTTTCTCAATTCATGAACAGTCTTTACAGTTTTCGGAAGCGACATACTCATTGGCATTTTTGCTTCCACCCAAAGAGCGCCTTCATTTAAAGTGGGAAGAAATTCAGTTCCCATCCATTTGGTAGAATAAAGTGTTCCGAATAAAAATAAAATAGAAAATAAAAGCGTTTTCCATTTATGTTTGAACGACCAGGCATAAGCGGTAGTTAATGATCGATTGAAAAAATTCACAAATGGGTTATTTCTCTCACGTACATTTTTCTTGAGCATCATTCCGGATAGTAAAGGAACCAATGTGAGAGTGAAAATCAAAGCGCCAATTAAAGCAAATCCTAATGTATATGCCAATGGAGCAAACATTTTTCCTTCTACTTTTTGGAAAGAGAAAATAGGAATAAGAGCCGTAATGATGATTAATTTAGAGAAGAAAACCGCTTTTCCCATTTCGGCACCAGTCTTTTTAATCAATCCCATTTTGGACATTTTATTGAACTTTACCATTCCATGTTTATGCGCATAATGATCGAGTGCAACGAAAATTCCTTCAACCATAACGACTGCCCCATCAATGATGATTCCAAAATCAACCGCCCCCAACGAGAGTAAATTGGCACTCATGCCCATCATACGTAAACACATGAATGCAAATAAAAGCGCTAAAGGAATGATAATGGAAACAATAAAAGTTGTTCTCCAATCTGCCATGAACAAAAACACGATTACAGTAACAAAAACAATTCCTTCGACTAAATTATATCCAACTGTTTCGGTACAATATTCCATCAATCGATCTCGATCATAAAATGTTTCCATTTTCACATCAGAAGGAAGAACAGAAGTATTTAGTTCATCAATCTTTTCTTTTACTCGTGCAAGAACCTCACTTGGATTTTCCCCTTTACGCATTACCACAATTCCTTCTACTACATCGTCATTATCATTTAATCCTACTTGTCCAACGCGAGGCAAACCAGACTCAATTACTTCGGCCACATTTCGAACAAGAATTGGAGTTCCATTAACATTATCAATGATTACATTGTTAATATCGGCTATGGATTCTAACAAACCTATTCCGCGCACTACGAATGCTTGATCATTTTTCAGCATTACATCACCACCCACATTTTTATTACTTTTTTCTAAAGCTTGAAAAAGTTTATCAGGAGTAATTCCATATTTCACCAAAAGCGAAGGATTAGGTCTAACCTCGTATGTTTTCTCTTCTCCTCCAAAAGCAACCACATCGGCAACGCCAGGAACAGCACGAAGCTGACGGTCGATTACCCAATTTTGCATGGTTAAAAGCTCACGAGTGGATCTGTTTTTTCCTACTAATACATAACGGAAAATTTCACCAGTTGGTCCATAAGGAGGTTGAACTTCTGGTTCGGCACCTTCGGGCATGGTTACTGTTCGTAATTGATTATTTACTTGTTGACGAGCAAAAAAATCATCTACTCCATCTTCGAAAATAATTTTCATAACAGAAAGTCCGAACATGGTAATAGAACGAACATTTGTTTTTCGTTGAACAGAGTTCATTGCTACTTCTGTTGGGACAGTAACAAATCTTTCCACCTCTTCAGCACTTCTTCCTTTCCATTCGGTAACAATAATAATTTGTGTATTGGTTACGTCAGGAAATGCTTCAATTGGTGTACGTAAAAAACTAATAATTCCTACAAAGGTGAGTATACCCACCATGAATAAAGTGAAGAACTTATTCTTTAAGGAAAAGCCTATGATGTTTTGAATAAATCGGTTCATAATTAATCGTTCATTGCATCGTAAATGAATAAAGCATTGTTGGTGATCACTTTTTCACCAATTTCAATTCCCGATTCTATATATGAAACACCGTTTATTTCTTTGAAAATATTTACTTCTCGAGTAGAAATTTCTTTGTCGCTTTTATAAACCATTATAAAATGTTTGCTTTTATCGGAGATAACTGCAGTAGTAGGGACAGAAATTTTTTCTTGTTTATCGGTAAAGCGCAATTTCACGGTACAATTCATATCGGGCTTCAATAAATATCCTGGATTTGGGATTTTAATTCTTGCTTCCATTGTTTTAGAATTTGGATCTAGAATATTTAAAATTCTACTTATTTTACCTCTGAAAACAGAGTCTGGGTAACTGAAAACAGTTATTTCAGCATCCATTCCTATTTTTACTTTTGCAATATCCGATTCATAAATATTCATGGTAATAAAAACAGAATCCAATCGGGCAACACTTAAAATATAGTCGACCAAGTCAGAGCGAATTTGAACTCCCGGACCAATTTTTTTCTCAATGACAAAACCGGCAATCGGTGAACGAACGATATAATCACCACTTTCACTTACTGTGTAAATTTTAAATACATCCTCTAATCTTTTCAACTCTGCTTGAGCTGCTTCAAATTCTTTTCTTGCTTCGTAAACGTTACGTTCGGAACTAAAATTGGATTTAAACATTTCCTCTTCGACTGTCAATTTCTTTTTAGCCAAATCAAAATCTGCCCGCCCAGCAATTAATTCTTTTTCAAACTCGGCAATTTCACTTGATTTAATCACAGCTAATGTTTTGGAAGTTGAAACTAAATCTCCCAATTCAACATTTACCATTTTAACTTGTCCGCCTACCAAAGGAAATATCTGAACACAATTATTCTCATCAGGTATTACTTTTCCTGTAAGAATTAATTCATCCTGAAGCGGTAACATTTCGGCAGCATCCGTTTTGATGCTTTTTTTCATATCGCTCGTTAAAACGAACTTTTTTGACGGTTCTTCTTCTTTGGTTTCACTACAAGAAACCATGAACATAGCACAAGCTATGCCCAATAGACATAAATTTTTCATTTGTAATTAGATTAATGGAATTAAAATTGTTTTCGGTTAAAAACAATTTTCCATCAAATCAAAAACTGATGTGTAAGAAAATCGAAGGGGGAAGGTTTATAAATTAAAATTCCTGAATAAGATAAGTAGGAATTTATTTTGGCAGAAAATAAAAGGGAACTAAAATTGAAAGAAAAATCGAATAATTGAAAATCCTGTTGTTTGTTTTCATTTATGCTTCTTTGACTAAAAGAAACAAACTTGGTCTCATTCGATTCTAATCCAGAAAAAGGTAAATCTGCTTGATTGACCGTAAGTGATAAATCACCTCTTAACTTAATTGCATTATCAGAAATAGAATAAGAAACCCAGTTCACTGACAGGATTAAAACCCATATCAATAAACCACTAAAAATATATTTTATGCCCTTCTTCACGCAACAAAGGTACATACGAACTATAAATTAGCAAGTTAAATCATATTAATTTTTTGTTGTTTTCGATAAAGAGCGGTCAATCAATCACGAAACCATAAAAATTTTCAACAAAAGCCCAGAACCCAAGATGGGATTGTATCTTTAAATACTTATTGAAAGATACATATGTTTTTAATTTACGATACCGAGACCACAGGCTTACCCAAAGATTATAATGCTCCCGTTGAACAATTGGATAATTGGCCACGCGTTGTACAAATTGCTTGGCAGTTACACGATGCTAAAGGAAAATTAATTGAAGCAAAAAGTTTTATTGTAAAACCCGAAGGATTCAGTATTCCTTACAATGCAGAAAAGATTCATGGAATTTCAAATAACTATGCGAATACGTATGGACAAGATTTAAAATTTGTTTTAGAAGAATTTAGAATTGCATTAGAGAAAGCAGAATTTGTAGCTGGTCATAATATCGAATTCGACAATAAAGTAATGGGTGCCGAATTTTTGCGCGCTCAATTAGAAAATTTTGTTGCGAAAAAAGAAAGCATCGATACCAAAGATGAATCGACTGATTTTTGTGCTTTACCAGGAGGAAGAGCCGGAAAATTCAAATGGCCAAAGCTCGAAGAATTACATTTAAAATTATTCAATTCAAAGTTTGACGAGGCACATAATGCCATTGCGGATGTAATTGCAACTACTAGATGTTTTCTAGAATTAATTCGGATCAATGTTATTACTTCATCGAGATTAAAAAAAGATTCAAGTTTTTCAGATGAATTTAAAATAGCGAATCCGGGAATAATTGCACCAGAGAAATTAATAGTAGTTTCTTTAGTTGAAGAGTCAAAGAAATTAGAAGAAAAGTTGCAGCAGCAGTTGCAGTCGCAGACAGTTGAAGAACAAAAAACAAATAACGAAGAATTAAAAACAAAAATAGCCGTTCGGCCATTTGTTCATTTACACGTTCGTTCACAATTTTCAGTACTACAATCTACTATTGATTTGGGTTCGTTGATTAAACGTGCCAAAGAATACAATATGCCAGCCGTTGCAGTGACCGATAATCAAAATATGTTTGGTATGTTCAAGTTTGTGCGCGATTGTGCTACAGCGGGAATAAAACCAATCATTGGTTGCGAATTAAATGTTTGTGGAGATTTAAAAGATAAAACAAAAAAAGACAATGGATTTCAGCAAGTATTTATTGCGAAAAATAAAGCGGGCTATTTAAATTTAAGTAAATTAAGCTCCATTGGATTCACAGAAGGATTTTATTATGTTCCGAGAATAGATAAGAATGAAATCTTACGATTAAAAGGAGATTTGATTGCCACTACCGGAGGAATTTTTGGAGAGATTCCCTTCAAAATACTCAATGAAGGTGAAGAGGCTGCCGAAGAAGCTTTCGTTTGGTGGAAAGAAAATTTTGGTGACGATTTTTATGTAGAACTCAATCGACATTTTGTTCCTGAAGAAAAAATTGTGAATGATGTCTTACTTCGATTTGCCGAAAAATACAAGGTAAAATATTTTGCTTCCAATAATTGTTATTACCTCGATAAAAAAGAAGCCAACGCACATGATATTTTAATGTGTGTGAAAGACGGAGAGCTTCAGGCAAAACCAAAAGTGTATACGGGTAAAATAGATCGTAGTCATCGTTTTGGATTACCGAATGATGAATTCTATTTCAAATCTTCAGAAGAGATGCATGAATTGTTTGAAGACCTTCCTGAAGTTTTTGATTCGATTGATGAGATTGTCAATAAAATTGAAGAGATAAAACTTAAACAAGATATTTTACTTCCTGAATTTACGGTTCCAGAAGGATTCGGATCACAGGATGATTATTTACGTCATCTCACTTATGAAGGAGCAGCAAGATTGTATCCCGAAATGACCGATGAAGTAAAAGAGAGAATTGAATTCGAATTAGAAACTGTTCGCTCGATGGGATTTGCTGGATACTTTTTAATTGTATCCGATTTCATTGCAGCAGGAAGAGCGAGTGGTGTTGCTATTGGCCCAGGTCGTGGTTCGGCTGCGGGATCTGTGGTGGCCTATTGTACAGGAATTACGAGTATAGATCCCATAAAATATAAATTACTATTCGAACGTTTTTTAAATCCCGATCGTAAGTCAATGCCCGATATCGATACGGATTTTGATGATGAAGGAAGAGATAAAGTCATCAAATATGTAATAAATAAATACGGAAGAAATCAAGTTGCACAAATTATTACTTATGGAACAATGGCTGCGAAAGTAAGTATCAAAGATGTTTCGCGGGTTTTAGATTTACCCTTACCAGAAGCTAACGCATTGGCAAAATTGATTCCTACCCGAGCGGGAATTGAGCTGAATCGAATGATCAACGCTCCGATAGATGGAGAAAAAAGTTTGAAGACGAAAGAAGGATTGAATAACGATGATTTAAATACGGTTTTACAATTACGTGAAATTGCCAAGGGAAATACGTTGCAAAGTATTATTATTCGTGAAGCATTAATTTTAGAAGGTTCTATTCGTAATACAAGCATTCATGCCGCGGGTGTCATCATCGCGCCCAAAGATTTGATGGAAATCATGCCAGTTTGTTCATCGAAAGATTCGGATTTATTCGTTACGCAATTTGATGGAAGTATCATTGAGGATGCAGGTGTTATCAAAATGGACTTCTTGGGATTAAAAACGTTGACGATTATTCGTGATGCATTAGCATTGATCAAGAAAAATAAAAATATTGATATCGATATTGATAAAGTTCCATTGGATGATGCAAAAACTTTAGAATTGTATCAGCAAGGTTCTACCACTGG
>CAMBFX010000131.1 GCA_945865695.1 Chryseobacterium gleum
TTATTAATACCTTCTAAATAATCAGTATTTGAGAATCAACCAGAAAATTTTAAAACCATCTACATTTCTTAATTTTTTTCCGTCACCTTCATTGCGCGGAAAATAATGAACAGGAACTTCGGCAATCAACGTTTTTTTTAGTCGGGCTACTTTAATTAATATTTCTGCTTCAAAACCGAAACGATCTTCACGTAATTTTAATTGATTATAGATATTGCGAGTAAATAATTTATAACCGCAAGCAAGATCTGTTAATCGAACATTAATGAGCACTGAGGCTAAGCGCGTAAATATTTTATTGAAATAATATCTTCGGTAAGAATAAAGCGGACGAATAATTCCAGGCATGTAACGAGAGCCGTTAACGAATTCAATTTTCAAATCTGCGAGAGTAGAAATCATTAAAGGAATATCTTCAGGTACCAACTCCAAATCGGCATCTTGAACCACGATAATATCTCCAGTAGAATTTTCCACCCCAGTTTTAACAGCAGCACCTTTGCCTTTATTTATTTCATGACGATGAAGAGTGATATTGCTTTTTCCGCGAATGAAATCAGAAATGGCAGCGTTGGTATTATCGGTGGAGCAATCATCAACAATCACAATTTCATAGGAAGAAATATGGGAAGTATAATTTACTGTCAACAATTTCTCAATCACTTTTGGGACTAATTTGTCTTCGTTGTAGACGGGTATGATGATGCTTAGTTTCAAGATAGGTGCACGGTTATTAAGCGTAGTTTTTAGATTTTCTTGCCAAATTCTTTTTGATATCATTCACTTCACCTTTAGGAATAGCTTCAATCAATGTTTTAGTATAGAAAGATTGTGGATGATTATACACAGCATCTGCATCACTAATTTCTTCCACCACACCGTGATTCATTACCACCATTCGATCACTCATTAATTTTACTACAGACAAATCATGAGAGATGAAAATATAAGTGAATCCAAATTCTTTTTTTAAATCATTTAATAAATTCAACACTTGTGCTTGTACAGAAACATCCAGTGCAGAAACAGATTCATCACAAATAATAAATTTAGGCTCTAATGCCAAAGCACGAGCAATACAAATTCGTTGACGTTGACCGCCTGAAAACTCATGTGGATATCTAGAAAAATGAGCTGCACGCATATTTACTTTTTCCAAAATTTCAATTACTTTATTTCTTCTTTGCGATTCGTTATTTCCAATTCCATGAACGCGCATGGGCTCCATGATAGCTTCACCAATCGTCATTCTTGGATTTAAGGAAGAATAAGGATCTTGAAAAATGATTTGCATATCTTTTCTCAATTTACGCATTTCATTGGCAGAAAACTTGGTAATATCTTTTCCTTCAAAAAATATTTCTCCCGAATTTGGTTCCGTTAATCGTAAAATAGTTCTTCCTAAAGTTGTTTTTCCACAACCTGATTCACCTACTAAACCTAAGGTTTCTCCAGGATAAACCTCCAATGAAATTTCATCCACTGCTTTTACCCATTGAACAGGTTTACCCAAAATATTTTTCTGGGTGGGAAACCATGTTTTTAATTTCTTTATTTCTAAGATGGGTTTTTGTTGATATAATTCGGCTAATCTTTTTGTACGCTCTTCCAATGGTTCTTCATGTAATTTCAACATAGCACCTACGGTATAACTCGTATTTTCAGTAATCGAATCATCCTCATTGATTTTCATAAAATCACTTACCACAGGTAATTTTCGTAAACGTAATTGTAATGATGGGCGACAAGCTAATAATCCTTTTGTATAAGGATGTTTGGGGTTAGTAAAAATATCCAATACATTTCCTTGCTCTACAATTTTTCCTTTAAGCATTACCATTACATTTTCGGCTACTTCGGCAATTACTCCAAGATCATGTGTAATGAAAATAATACCGATATTATATTTCACTTGCAAATCATTCATCAAATCAAGAATGGTTTTTTGAACCGTTACATCAAGCGCAGTGGTAGGCTCATCAGCAATTAAAACAGATGGATTACATGCCATGGCCATGGCAATCATCACTCTTTGTTTTTGTCCGCCTGATAATTGATGAGGATAGGCATCAAAGATTCTTTCTGGATTTGGAAGTTTAGTATCTTCAAAAAGCTTTATAGCCATATCACGAGCTAATTTTTCTCTTTTTGTTTTTACATAAACATAAATCAAAATAGCAATAGTCATACTAGTAAGCGATGCTAATAATCTCATCATTGTTCCACTATCCAGAAAAAATGCAGCCACCGTTCCCAATGAAAAAAGGGCAACTAAGGTTGAACGCAGAAAAATTTGAAGAAAATTGGTATAGTATGGAACTTCTAATTTTAAATCACCCGTTTCAATTTTTTTATCATTTAAAAAACGGTTGATTAAAAATCCAAAACCGATTCCTGCTAATAAGACGAAAAGTTTAGCTATGATATAAAATGCTGTAAGAAAAACGCTGGCCGCCCCTAAAACAGAAATAGCAGTTAATGCCCAGCGAAGAATATTTTTTATTTTTTTAGAAAATAAAGTTTTATCAGCAAAACCATAATGCTGAAGTATGGCTTCTGTTACCTGATCTCCGCAGGTATAAACTGGATTTAGCGAAGTCATGGGTTCTTGAAAAATCATTGCGATATTATTACCGCGATGCATTCTCATTTCTTTAGGCTTCAACGATAATAAATCAATTGGGCCTTTGGAAGAATGATAAATGATTTTTCCATTTGCAATTCTACCTGGAGGCGAAGGAACCAAACGCATTATAGACAGAGAGGTAACTGATTTTCCAGAACCAGATTCACCAACGATTCCCAATGTTTCGCCCTTATGAAGAGTGAAACTCACATCATTCACCGCTTTTATCACTCCTTCATCGGTGACAAATTCGGTGGTTAGATTTTTTACTTCGAGAACGGGAACTTTACTCATACCTCCATTTGGACTTGGGGCTTAAAAATACCAATTTTTCGGGAATCATGTACACGATTAGCTAAGCATTGTACCAGCGGTGTAATACAGAGAGATAACGAAACGGTTAGGATTATTTTTGACAGCACCAGAAGAATAATCCATCAAATAAATATCAGTTGTCACCAATCCTCCTTCGGCACGCCAATAGAATTGATCTTTGTCTTTTAAACCTTTTCCGTAGTCTTCAGTAAGTTTTGATTCTATTGCCAAGAATAATTCTTCTTTCTTTTTTTCATCATCAATAACAATTTGAAGGGAAATTTCTGCTAACATACCTTCTTTAAAACGAAAAGCAGTTTCACAATAAACGCCCTCCACAATCGTGAGGCTATCGATTACTTCCATTTCATTTCCATAAATAGCATTTCCAGTGTATGCTGCATCAAATTTTTCTCGCGATATTCCTACCTCGAAATTTCGAAATTGTAATTCATCAGGAGCGAAAATTTTATCGGTTGCTTCCTTCACATTCCATTCTTGTTGTGAAGAGCAGGACAGCAGGAGAATAAGGAGGCAAGGGAAAAATAATTTCATAATGCAAAAGTAAATAAATTTAGGTATATAGAATTTAACTTGTTTGCTTCTTTAATTATTAATTTTAACTATTAATTTTTAATTCATGTTTCCTATCTTTGCCCCGTGAAAAATTACCTCGCTATATTTGCTTCAGGCTCCGGCACCAATGCCGAGGCTATACTTTTGCATTTCCAAGATAAAAAATTGGCGGAGGCGAGTTTGATTATTACCAATAATGCAGAAGCAGGAGTAAATGAAGTAGCCAGAAAATTCAATGTTCCCGTTTTGGTGATGAATAAAGAACAGATGAATGATGCTGAATTTTTATTGGCAGAACTTCAAAAACATTCGGTGAACTGGATAATTTTAGCCGGGTTTTTATTGATGATTCCAGAATATCTAGTAAAAGCTTTTGAAAATAAAATGGTGAATATTCATCCGGCTTTGCTTCCTAAATTTGGAGGGAAAGGGATGTACGGTAAACGAGTTCATCAAGCGGTTTTAGAAGCAAAAGAGCAAAAAAGTGGAATTTCTATTCATTTTGTTACCGAAGAATACGACGAAGGAAAAATTATTTTTCAAGCGGAAACGAAAATTGAAGAAGGAGAAACTATCGAATCATTAGAAAAGAAAATACATCAGTTAGAGCATGAACATTATCCCGTAATTATTGAAAAATTAGTTACACAATGAATTTTAACTTTACAGAAATAGGAACAGCCACTATGATTCTTTTTGCCGTGGTAGATATTGTTGGATCGGTTCCGATGATTATTGAAATAAAGCGAAAAGCAGGAGAAATTCATGAAGAGAGAGCCACACTGGTAGCTATGTGCATCATGATTGGTTTTTTATTTTTAGGAGAATCCATTTTGAATGTGATTGGAATCAATGTTAATTCGTTTGCGGTGGCGGGTTCATTCGTTTTATTTTTTATGTCGCTCGAAATGGTTTTAGGAGTAAAAATATTTCGAGAAGAAGAAATTACGAAAACAGCTTCCATTGTTCCATTGGCTTTTCCTATAATTGCTGGAGCTGGAACCATGACTTCCATTCTTTCTCTTCGTGCTGAGTTTGCTACCGAAAATATTATTGTGGCGATTGTTTTAAATACCGCTTTCGTTTATTTGGTTTTACGCTTAACAGGAACTATTGAAAGGCTTTTAGGACCGGGAGGAATTGCTGTATTGCGAAAAGTTTTTGGAATTATTTTGATGGCTATTGCAGTAAAACTATTTTCGGGTAATATAAAAGAATTATTTTGAGCATTAAAGTAGAAATATTTACAGATGGTTCTGCTAAGGGTAATCCTGGTCGCGGGGGCTATGGAACCATTCTTCGTTCTTCAAAAAAGATAAAGGAACTATGTGCGGGTTATCGTTTAACCACCAATAATAGAATGGAATTATTAAGTGTGATAGTTGGTTTAGAAGCATTGAAATTTCCTGGAACAGATGTCACTGTTTTTTCTGATTCAAAATATGTAGTGGATGCTGTCAATCAAAATTGGGTTTTTGGCTGGAAAAAAAATAATTTCAGAGGGAAAAAGAATGCAGATCTTTGGGATCGTTTTTTAAGAGTGTATCCACAGCATCATGTAAAATTTGTTTGGATTAAAGGCCATGCTGGTCATCCCGAAAACGAACGTTGTGATGAGTTGGCAGTTGCTGCCTCTGATTTACCAAAGCTTTTGGTAGATGAAGGATATGAGAATAGTTTAAGAGAAGATGAGGGACTTTTTTAACCCCTCCGGCCTGCGGCCACCTCCCCTAAGATAAGGGGAGGATTGAGTTTCCTTAAATTAATAACCTTGGAGTTTGATACGTAGATTAATCCTAATTATATCTAGGTGGTATTTTGAATGAATAAGGCAATTCTCCCCTTATCTTAGGGGAGATGTCGAGTCTTCGAGACAGAGGGGTTATACCAATTGTATTTAAATTTTAGTCCAAAATAAAATTTAAAATTACAACGGTTAATACAGATTGACATTTAGTTACAACTTAAATAATAAAACAGGATTGGACTATTTTAAATGTCACATCGGTATAAAAAGCCAAAATGCTTAAAATTCAGTAGCTTTATTTATCGCCCTCATCGTATAAAAAAAACAATTCATCGAAATCAGTAAAGCGCTTGATTTTCACAAGGCAAAAAATTTAGTTCTATTTTCATTATCGGTTCAAAAATTATCGTATATTTAGTGTGTGAAAGTCTATGATTTTTGCACTAGTAATTAAAAATTTCGCGGATGAAAATACATTTACTGTCTTCAAAAATAATAGTAAAAAAAATTCTTACGCCTGAAATTCTTGCGCTCAGTAAGTTTAGATTTTTGTTGTTTTTCATCAGCCTACAATTCGGTTTTCACGTAAATTCTTTTTCACAAACTGCAAAGGAAGGAGAGGATAAAATTGCCCCTGGTAATTTAAAAGTTACTCATTCAAATTCAGACGCAAATTTATCCTACGAAAATGATTTAGAAAACACCTTAGAAAGTGAAAATGATTTCTCCCTACGTCAAGAAAAATTACTCGTTTCTATTGGAAAAATTAGAAATGAATATTCTTTATCGACTCATCAACTTTCACTGGAGAAAGCGATAGCTGATTTTAAAATCATTGATGCTACTTTCCCTTTTTCAGATTTTGTGAAAGAGTATTCACAAGAAAAATTTAAGACTTGGTACCAAGAAGATAATTCGCAAAACGAGCGTATTATTTCCCGCCTCCACGATTTACTAAACGAACTAAATAAGCAATAGCATGAGTTTAAAAAACTACATACATCTGCTTTGGATTTTTATTAAGAATTTTTTCTCAATAGTTTCCATTAAAGCTAAAATCGGGCAAAGAACCCAAGGCTTTTTTCCTCAGGCTGGCACTTTCCATTTTTCACGATTGAAACCTGTTTTGGGTTTTGCTTTGGCAAGCAGTAAAAAAGCAGCTTCATGGCGAAACACCATGAGGGGGTTGGTTGCGTGCTTGGGTATGGTGGTAGTTTTTTTAAAATTTGTAAATACTTTTGTTCATTCATTAATAAATTTATTTTCGATTAAACTATTTTTCAAAAATTTCGCATCTTCTTTATCAAAAACTAAATCGTTTTTTAAAACAATTACTTTTTTTACATCACATTTTTCTTTCCCGTTTAACTTATTAACAGCCAGCTTTAAAAAACTGGCTTTGCCGTTTAGTTTTAATCCTGTTTTTTTTAAGAAATATTTTTTTCCTTTAGTTTACACAGCGATTTTTTTACTTGGCTCTTATACAAATGGGTATTCTCAAAGATTAACTGCTCTTTATAAATTTACGTCCTCTAATGGAACTTATACTCCAATAACAGGAGGTACTGTTCATTACGCAAATGCTGCTGCCATTAATACAAATGCAGTCACAGCTGCTGTAACAATACCTTCGTTTAACTTTAATGGGACCGACTACACCAGCATTAGAATTTCTAATAATGGTTTTATTACATTTGGTGCTACAGCGCCAGCTACTACATTGTATTCTCCTTTATCAGCTACAACACTTTATAATGGTGCAATTGCAGGTTTTGCAGTTAATCTTGTCGCATCAACAAGCGCTACAGGTGGGGCTGCTGCTCCTGAAATAAGATCTCAATTTGTTAGCCCTGAATTTATAATTCAGTTTAAAGATGTAGCAAGAACAGGTATTACTGCAGATAAATTAAATTTTCAAATTAGGTTGAATACCACCACAAATGAAATTAAAATTGTTTACGGTAATAATGTTACCACTTCTACCTCTACCATTGTCAATGGTCAGATTGGTTTAAGAGGTGCAACTGCAAATGACCATTTTGCGCGACTAATTAATGCAACTGCACCATACAATGCCTACAATGCTAGTGGTGGTACAAATGCAGCAGGTACAGTGTTGGCTGCGGCAGGTTCTGTTGCCTTTAACACTAGTAGGTTACCTGCAAGTGGATTAACTTATTCTTTTACCAGAAATTCTTCTTTTGCAAGTTTGCCTTATACACAGAATTTTGAAGCATGGACTTCACGTAATTCATTGAACGATGTGGCAGATGTTACTAACATGTCCACTTTCCCTCAGTTGGGAAATCAGGCATGGAGAGCAAACACTGAAACTATCAATAATAGTTTGTGGACTACAGTGACTGGTGGTTTGGCCGCTTTAGGAACAAATCAGGGTACAAATACTGCTCGTTTTCATTCTTATAATGCTACATCGGGATATATTGGGTATATGGATTTTTTCCTCAATTTTTCTGCCACTGGAACCAAACAGTTGTCCTTTGACTATCAAAATACTTCAGGTACTGATAATTTACAGATTCAGTTGTCAACAGACGGCGGTTTAACGTTTACGAATATTGGAACTGCTTATGGTGTTTCAACTGCTTGGACAACACAAAATATTGCCAGTTTAAGCACATCAACAGTTGCTAATGCTGTTTTGCGCTTTAAAGCTACTTCTGATTTTGGTGACAATGATATTGGGGTAGATAATGTGAAAATTTGTTTAGCACCAACTGTTTCATCGCAATCAACGGCCTCTCAAACAGTTTGTGTTGGTAATGCATTTACTGCGTTATCCGTTACAATACCTGGCTCATCTACCTATCAATGGTATAGTAATTCATCAGCATCAAATAGTGGAGGTACAGCTGTTCCGAGCGCAACTTTATCAACTTATACACCACCAAGTTCTTCGGCTGGTACAACTTATTATTATTGTATAGGTACAAGTAACTGTGCAGGAACTGCAACTAGTGCCGTTTCGGGTGCTATGGTTGTTAATGCTACGCCAGCCACTCCGGGCGCAATTACCGGTGCAACTTCATTTTGTTCTGGTTCAGCAGGAATCAGCTACAGTGTAACTGCAGTACCTGGCGCTACCAGTCATAACTGGACAGTCCCAGTAGGATCTACAATTGCCAGCGGATCGGGAACGAATGCTATTACAATTAATTTTGGTTCAACAAGTGGGAACGTGACTGTCACAGCAAGTAATTCTTGTGGTACAAGTGCAGCCAGCACGCTAGGTGTAACGCTGTCCTCTCCTACAACACCTACCGTTAGTATTAGTGCGTCGCCGTCAACAACAATTTGCTCAGGAACCAATGTTACATTTACTGCGACTGGAGCCAATTTAAATGGTACAACTATAACGAATTATGATTTTCGTGTAAATACAATCTCTGTTCAATCTGGTGCATCTAATACCTACACTACAACAACCTTGACCAATGGTCAATTGGTTTCTTGTATCATTACCACTTCTGCAGGTTGTGTGACTTCAACTTCTGCTACGTCTGCAAATACTACAATGACGGTGAATGCTGCTCCAACAACTGTAACAGTTGCAGGTGCTGGAACATTCTG
>CAMBFX010000132.1 GCA_945865695.1 Chryseobacterium gleum
GAGGAACCATTGGTGGAAATGTAGGTGAAAACCTAACTCCTTTGGATACCGTAAAATTTGCTTCCGCTTACGGACAATGGTTGCGTAAACGTAATCCTGGAAAAAAAATCAAAATTGCTATTGGACGAGATGCTCGTCTCTCGGGTGAAATGGTTCAACAATTAGTTACTGGTTCGCTCATGGGATTGGGAATTGATGTGATTGATTTAGGATTGTCTACCACGCCAACAGTAGAAATTGCAGTTCCACTTTTACAAGCCAACGGAGGAATTATTTTAACGGCCAGTCATAACCCCATTCAATGGAATGCATTAAAATTGCTAAATGAAAAGGGAGAATTTATTTCGGGAAATGATGGAGAGGAAATGTTGAAGATTGCAGAATCAGAACTGTTCGATTATGTAGAAGTTACTGAATTAGGAAAAGTAACGAAAGACGATTCTTTCTTAGGTAAGCATATCGAAATGATTTGCGCATTGCCTTATGTAGATATTCAAGCCATTCACAGAGCTAATCTAACTGTTGTGGTGGATGCAGTGAACTCATCGGGAGGAATTTTTGTTCCTGCGCTTTTGCAACGATTAGGCGTGCGACATATCGAAAAATTATATTGTGAACCAACCGGACATTTTCCACATAATCCTGAACCACTTCCCGAAAATTTGACAGAAATTTCAAAGGTGATGAAGCAGAAAAAAGCGGATGTAGGAATTGTGGTGGATCCCGATGTAGATCGTTTAGCATTGGTTTGTGAGAATGGAGAAATGTTTGGTGAAGAATATACCTTGGTGGCTGTCGCTGATCATGTGTTGTCTAATAAGAAAGGAAATACGGTTTCGAATTTATCTTCTACTCGTGCATTACGTGATGTAACCGAAAAACACGGAGCGAAATATTTTGCTTCTGCAGTTGGCGAAGTGAATGTGGTGGAAATGATGAAAGCAAATAATGCAGTTATAGGTGGAGAAGGAAACGGTGGAGTAATTTTACCTGAACTTCATTATGGCCGTGATGCTTTAGCGGGAATTGCTTTGTTTCTTACTTTATTGGCAAAATCTTGTATCAAATGTTCGGAGTTGAGAGCTTCTTATCCGAATTATTTCATTAGTAAAAATAAAATTGAATTGACGCCGCAAATTAATGTGGACGAAATTTTAGTGAAGATGAAGACGAAATATGCTTCACAACCGGTGAATGATATCGATGGAGTGAAAATAGAGTTTGGCAATGAATGGGTGCATTTAAGAAAAAGTAATACAGAGCCTATTATTCGAATTTATTCGGAAAGTGGAGCGATGGAATCAGCGGATTTATTAGCACAGAAAATTATGAAGGATATAAAGGAGATTGCTGGGGTTTGATGAGGAGAATGCCTTATGCTTAAGCTTCAGCAAAGGCGCACGGCATTTTTTTTGACACAACTTTTCTCACGACTAAAAGGAGTAGATAATACTGATGTCACAGATGAAATTCAAAGAAAGTTAAATTCAACGTTAGTTGAATATCTGTGTCATCTGTGTTAATTCTTCAATTCCGCATCGATAAATGCCATTCAATTTCTAATAAGAATTCAATAATCATCATAAATTCCCTTGAATATCCTGTTTTCAAATTGTAATTTTGAATAAAATTAGGAAAGTGATGAAAAGAATTTATTTAGATAATGCGGCCACCACACCAATGGACAAAGAAGTTCTTGAAGCAATGATGCCTTTCATGACAGAAGAATTCGGAAACCCATCTTCTACTCACGGGTTTGGTAGAAAAACAAAAGCAGGAATTGAAACAGCTAGAAAACAAGTAGCTTCTTTTTTGAATGCTTCTCCTTCCGAAATTATTTTTACTTCTGGAGGAACAGAAGCCGATAATATGGCGATTCTTTCTTCCGTGTATGATTTAGGAGTAAAGCATATTATCACATCTCCCATCGAACATCATGCAGTGATTCATACAGTAGAAGAAATTTGTAAGAAAGAAGGAATTAAAATGAGTTTGGTGAAAATCACTCCCAACGGACATGTAGATTTAAATCATCTCGAAGAATTATTGAAACAGGAATCACCAGCGTTGGTAACATTAATGCATGCAAATAATGAAATCGGAAATCTTTTGCCCTTGAAAGGAGTGGGGCAGTTATGCGAAAAATACAAAGCATTTTTTCACTCAGATACTGTGCAAACGATGGGACATTATCCCTTAGATACAAAAGCAACTCACGTTCATTTTCTCGTTTGTGGCGCACATAAATTTCACGGACCAAAAGGTGTAGGTTTTTTATTCAAGAGCGAAAAAATAAAAATTCATCCGATTATACATGGAGGTGCTCAAGAGCGAAATCTCAGAGGAGGAACAGAAAATTTATACGGAATTGTTGGTTTAGGAAAAGCATTAGAAATCGCTCATCGCGAAATGAAGGAACATCAAAATCATATCCAGCAAGTGAAAACGTATATGATAAAGCGACTGGAAGAAACTATTCCTGGAGTAAAATTCAATGGTGATTATTTAGGCGAAAGTTTGTATACGGTTTTAAATGTTTCTTTTCCTGCGCACGAGCAAGGAGAGATGTTATTGTTCACTCTTGATATGAATGGAATTGCTGCCTCTGGTGGTAGCGCTTGTTCATCGGGAAGTAATAAAGGCTCGCATGTATTGGGAGCATTAGGTGTTGATGAGAAACGTCATAATGTGCGTTTTTCTTTTTCTAAATACACGACTAAAGAAGAAATTGATTATACCATTGAGAAATTGGTTGGTATTTTGGTAGGGGAGAAGGTTTGATTTTATTATCAAAAAATTTCTAGGACCCCTCCGGCTCGAAGACGAGCCACCTCCCCTTATCAAGGGGAGGAGTAAAGACAGGCGTGCTTAAAGTCTGTATTTAATTAGAAAAGTTTTGTAAATATTGTAAAATATTAGTTTCGGAGATATCCAACTCTTCCCCTTGATAAGGGGAAGTACTGCGAATGCAGGTAAGGGGTCCTGCTAAACAAAAACATTTCAATTATTTTGGCTTAAGCCAACATTCCAAAAGATAATATTGGGCTAAAGCTCGGAAAATGTTGTGAATTTTTAATCCGTCACATGAATTTGACGGCTGTTTCATCTTGATAAAATTATTGCGGATATAAAAAATCACGTTATAATTACGTGACATAAACTAACTAAAACAAAAAAACCCGAAGCTTTCACCTAGGGTTTACATTAATAAAGTATTTTCTATCCTCCCTGCCCCAATTTCATCAACTCACTATAAGGTTTTACTTCATATCCTTCAGGAACAGTAAATTTATCATCGGATACTTTTTCTTTTTTGATTTCAGAAACAGTCATAGTCATCACCATTCCATTCGCTGCAACGGTATATTCTAATACAGATCCTTTGATTCCGATTCCAGAATATTGTGGATTATAAACCCCTGTAATTTCTTCGGTGTACCAAATGGTCATTGGCTCTTCTTCGCCATCATATTTCAATTCTGCTTTTTTGCATTTATATCCAGCAATTTCTTTTGTTTCTTCTTTATAAGTTACCGTCGGTAATTTACTGGTGTCTTTTTTCTCTACACCGCTTTCTAATTCATAAGCTGCTTTTTGTCCCATAGCATTCATCACCATAAACCCTTTTCCAGTTTCAGAATCCATAATAGTAGTATTGGTTCCTCCCATGGTGTTTTGTTCAATTCTTGTCTTTTTACCTTTCACATAAAGTTGGCTTTCTTTTGGAAACATACTCATATAAGATTCATACTCTTCAGGCACTTCCTCATACTCAATTTTCATAGTCATTTTACCTTCGAATGATTGTGCATTGAGATTAGCACCAACGAAAACTACAGCGATGGCAATTGCTGCTTTTAAAACCAATTTTTTCATAATTTTTATTTTGTTAAGGTTCCGAATACTTCTGTAAGCTCCTTTTGAATTTTCTTCAACGAAACTTTTTTGTATTGTGAAGGAACTTCGAATTCGGAATCATCTACTTCTTTAGCGGTAAACTTCACAGCAGTGAATCTCATTCTGAAATCAAATTGTTCTACTTCATATTCTAATAGCACATCTTCAATTTCATGAAAAGGTGTCCACCAGTTGGAATTAGGAATTTTAATATCAGAAGTTGAATATAATGCCACATCCGGCTGATCTACTTCCTCATAATACGCTACTGTCTTTTTAGACAAAAATCCTGCCAATGAATCACCATCATTGGTTTGAAGGTATTGAGGTTTCGGGGCTTGTTTCAACAATTCCTTCACCGTTTTTTCTTTCATCACACAATAAATATTCTTTGTACCGAAATGAAAAAGATTGGTTAAAACATTATTGTTACAATCAACAATAAACATAGTTTTGAATAATGACCCTTTAGAAACTTCAGTTTTGTATACACCATCTTTGAAAGTCATAATCATTCTATCTGGCAACATACTTGCCATAAATCCGCTTCCTTGGTAATAAGGATAAGTAATTTCAAACTCAATCACACCTTGTGTAACTTCTTTTTCTCCACCACAAGAGGAAAGAAAAGTAGATAACCCAATACTTAAAAAGAGTATCGTTCGATTAAAATAGTGTTTGAATAAATTCATGCTTCTTTTGAGAAAGCAACAAATATATTATAATTTTCTTTGATTCATCAGTCTGTTTAATAACCGAGAATCTTTAGCATCGACTTGGCACTTTGTTCTTTGGCAAAAAGTCGTGTAAAAATTTCACCGTTCTCATCCTTATCAATTAAAACATGCTTAGGTGATGGTATCAAACAATGCTTGATTCCCCCATATCCACTTAGAGATTCTTGATAGGCACCTGTATGAAAGAAACCAATGTATAAAGGTTCTTCCTTATTTAACTTTGGCAAGAATACTTGATTATCGTGCTCTTCAGAATTGTAATAATCCAAACTATCGCAGGTTAATCCACCTAAATTGATTCGCTGATATTCCTGATCCCAATTATTGATAGCCAATAAAATGAATCTTTGGTTAATTCCCCAAGTATCGGGAAGTGTTGTAATGAATGAATTATCAATCATATACCAAGATTCCCTATCGTTTTGTTGTTTGTTTGCAATTACTTTAAAGATATTTGCTCCACTTTCGCCAACAGTAAAGGACCCAAATTCTGTAAACAAATTAGGTTCTTTTACCCCTTTTTGCACGCAAAATTTCTTGATTTGAGAAACTACTTCTTCAATCATGTACTCATAGTTGTATTCAAATCCAAGTGAGTTTCTAATGGGTAAACCACCACCAATATTTAATGTATCAAGCGTTGGGCAGATCTGTTTAAGGCGATAATAAATGTTCAAGCACTTTGCCAATTCACTCCAATAATAGATGTTATCCTTGATTCCGGTATTGATAAAGAAGTGCAACATCTTTAACTCGAACTTGGGATTATTTTTGATCTCGTTGTTATAAAAGTCAATAATATCAATGTATCTAATGCCTAAACGAGAGGTATAAAAATCGAATGTAGGCTCTTCTTCTGAAGCAATTCTAATACCGATGGTAGCTTTCTTTTTGAAAGTTTTTTTATAAGTCTCTAGTTCTTCCTTGTTATCGAGAATCGGAATTAAATTCTCATAACCTGAATTAATTAATTCGGCAATTTGATCCGTATATAAATCGCGTTTAAATCCATTGCAAATAATATAGTTTTCTTTATTAAGGATTTTTTTCTCTATTAACTCCTTCACAATGTACATGTCATAGGCGCTTGAAGTTTCCATGTGAGCATCATTTTTCAAGACTTCTTCCAATACAAAAGAGAAATGAGAACTCTTTGTGCAGTAACAATACGTATATTCGCCATCGTAATCAACTTTAGCCATTGCAACGTTGAACATTTTCTTTGCTTTTTGAATATGCTCGCCAATTTTTGGTAGGTATGATATTTTTAAAGGAGTACCATATTGCTTAACGATATCCATTAATGGAATATCGCAAAAAGTAAGCTCATTATCAATCACTTTGAATTCTTCGGTTGGAAAATCAAATGTTTGTTTGATTAAAGCGTGGTAGGTATTTTCCATATTAAAGGCAAATTTAGTTGAGTTAGTTAGTCTATTTTTGATCGATGTAAGTCACTTACATTTTTCAAAGGGACGCAAAAGTAAGCAATATTATGTTATGAAAGAGTTAAGTATTATTGAAATTCGCTCAGAAATTGGAGCAGGTACTCGTGGAGCTAGTTTAGGTCCCGATGCAATTAAGGTAGCAGCTTGGAACAAAGGGGATGATCTCTTCCAGAAGTTCAAGCCCCAACATGTGCTAACAGAAAATTATTTATTGAACAAGCCTATTGATACCCCTTATGGTAAACGGATTTCGGGTTTGGTAAGAATTTATGAACGCGTTTGTAAGGCGGTGGCGTCAGAATTTGAGAAAGACAAATTTGTTTTGATCATGGCGGGTGATCATTCAACTGCTGGTGGAACTATTGCTGGATTGAAAAAAGCAAACGTGAATAAACGAATTGGTGTTATTTGGATTGATGCGCATGCCGATTTACATTCACCTTATTCTACACCTTCAGGTAATTTACATGGTATGCCACTGGGCACAGCTTTGGGAAATGATAATTTCGAGAATAAAATTAACACCATTAAAGAGGAAACAAGAATGGGTTGGGAAAAGTTGAAAAATGTAGGTTCGCCAGCACCAAAAATACTTCCATCCGATTTAGTTTTCATTGGTGTTAGGGATACTGAAAAACCCGAAGACGATGTTATTCAAAATTCCAACATTCGAAATTTTAAAATTGAGGAAGTAAGAAAAAAAGGAACTTCGCAAATCATCAAAGAAACTTTGGAATATTTGAAGGAATGCGATTTGATTTATGTTTCGTTTGATGTAGATAGTATGGATCCATCTATTTCGATGGGAACTGGAACACCTGTAGCAGGAGGATTAACCATTGAAGAAGCTTTTGAATTGTGTACAGGATTTGTTGCCGATCAAAAAACAAAATGTTTTGAAATTGTAGAAGTGAATCCTTGTTTGGATGATAAAATAAATAAAATGGCAGAAACTGCCTTTCATATTGTTAAAGGAGTAGTAGAAACAGTACAAAAAAAATAAACCCCTCTGTCTGTTCCGGAGGTAAGAAACGGAACAGATTTCTCCTCTCATTGGGGGAGAAAATAAGAAAACTATTAAATAAAGAATATTACAAAATGAATATCGAAAAAATATTGACAGATCATATTGTCAACGCATCGCAAGAACTTTACGGAAATAAAATGGATAGTTCTCAAATCGCTTTTCAGAAAACAAGAAAAGAATTTAAAGGAGATACTACTTTAGTAACTTTTGCATTAACAAAATTGAGTAAAAAATCTCCAGATGCTACGGCAATGGATTTGGGAGAGTATTTAAAAAAAAACGAACCGCTTGTTACAGGATACAATGTCATCAAAGGATTTTTGAATGTAGAATTATCAAATAAAGTTTTTACTCAAAATTTATCTTCCGCTGCTAATGATATCTGTTATGGTAAAGGAGAAAATTCTGGAAAAACATATATTGTAGAATATGCTTCTCCCAATACAAATAAGCCACTTCATCTCGGACATTTAAGAAATATTTTTCTAGGATATTCTGTTGCAGAGATTTTAAAAGCTTGTGGACATCAAGTAATCAAAGCGCAAATTATCAATGATCGCGGAATACATATTTGCAAATCGATGTTGGCCTGGAAGAAAGAAGGAAAAAATACTACACCCGAAACAACAGGAATGAAAGGCGATAAATTGGTAGGACATTATTATGTAGAATTTGACAAGCAATATAAAGCGGATATAAAAGAATTAATGTCTGCAGGTCAAACGGAAGAAGAAGCAAAGAAAAATGCGCCATCAATAAAAGAAGCACAAGAAATGTTGTTGAAATGGGAAGCGGGAGATGAAGAAACCGTTTCACTTTGGAAAAAAATGAATGGTTGGGTGTATGATGGTTTTGATGTAACCTATAAATCCATTAGTGTAGATTTCGATCAATTGTATTATGAATCGGATACGTATATTTTAGGAAAAGGAATTGTAGAGGTTGGCTTAGAGAAAAAAGTTTTTTATAAAAAAGAAGACGGTTCTGTTTGGATTGATTTAACTGCAGACGGCTTAGATGAAAAATTATTATTGCGCGCCGATGGAACTTCGGTTTACATCACCCAAGATATAGGAACCGCGGTAGAGCGTTACAAAGATTTTCCGCAAGTAAACGGAATGATTTATACCGTAGGAAACGAACAAGATTATCATTTCAAAGTTCTTTTTCTCATCTTGAAAAAAATGGGTTATGCTTGGGCAAATGAATGTTCGCATCTTTCTTATGGAATGGTGGATTTACCGAGTGGTAAAATGAAATCGCGTGAAGGAACAGTGGTTGATGCAGATGATATCGTGAATGAGATGGACGCAACTGCAGAACAACTCACAACCGAATTGGGAAAACTGGATGCCGCTAACGAAGGCGATGCGAAAAAATTATTCCATCAAATTGGACAAGGAGCTTTGAAATATTTTATTTTAAAAGTAGATCCTAAAAAGCGAATGTTATTTGATCCGAATGAATCTATCAATTTCCAAGGAAATACGGGTCCATTTTTACAATATACGCATGCACGTATTTGTTCTATTTTGAGAAAAGCTGCTGACTTCAGTCAGCAGATAGGCGAAGAGGTAGAGATGAATGAAGCCGAAAGAGAAATTGTAAAATTGATTTCTGAATATTCTACCATTTTGCAGGAAGCAGGAAAAAATCATTCACCAGCATTATTGGCCAATTATTTATACGAATTGGTAAAAGCTTTTAATCATTTTTATCAGAGTGTTCCGAT
>CAMBFX010000133.1 GCA_945865695.1 Chryseobacterium gleum
AATTCCATTAATGAAAATATAATCCAATCCTAGATTCACTCCACCTGCAATCAAGGTGATGATCATGGCCCACATCGTGTTTTGAACTCCTCGGAAAACGCCAAAAATCATCAGGTAGGAAAGTACAAACGGAAAACCGATACTGCGAATAGAAAAATAATCAATGGCCATGGAAAGTACTTCGCCTTTCGCATCAAAAAATTCGAAAATGGGTCCAATAAAAAGATTGGTGACTAAGTAAATGAAAAGTCCCAATAAGAAATTCATTAGAATCATTTGCGGAACGAGCGTGCGAACATCATTTAATTTTTCTGCTCCGAAATATTTCGACATCACAGTAGACATGGCAGTTCTCGTTTGAGAAAACACCCAGATAAATGAAAGGAAAAACGAAGAAGCTACACCCACTGCAGCGAGCATCGTAGTTGGATCTGAACCGTATTGAGAAATCGCAGCCGAATCACAAATATTAATGATGGGCTCTGAAACCGCAGCTACCATTGCTGGAAACGCGAGGCGATTGACGTCTTTTATATCAATTTGTGACATTATTTTATCCTAACAAAAACCCCGATATTTCTACCGGGGCATATTTATTTAATTTCCAAATAACCATGTTCTGAATTTTGAATAAAATCTTGAATCAAGTTTTTGTTTTCAATTATTTTTTCAGCAATCAAATTGGTAGAAGTATTTCCTGTTCTTAGCCAAATTATTTTAGGAGGAAATCCTTTTAATACAGAAATATCAATGAAATCATTATCAAATGTAATGATGCAATAATTATGTTTTTTAGCGTATTCCCAAATATTGAAATCGGACGAATTCAAGAGATTGACATCGTTAACTTGTTTTGCATTTGGAAAAACAGTTGATACTTTTTTGACGATTCGAAATGAAATATTCTGATCAAATAGTAAATTCATGAAGCAATCTTGAAATTATGCTCACGATCTGCTGCAAATGCTAAACAGGCTCTTATTTGGGTTTCATTTAGCTCAGGATAATCAGAAATTATTTCTTGTATACTCATTCCAGACGCCATCCATCCTAAAACATCATAAACGGTTATTCTCGTGTTTTTTACACAAGGCTTTCCAAAACGAATATTGGAATCTATAGTGATATACTCTGAATAATTCATAGACACTAAATTACAAAATATTTTTCATCTAACAAATACCCCGATATTTCTACCGGGGCATATTTACACATTTACATATTATCAAATTTGCACATTATTTCCCCAATTTTTTTCTCAATCGACTATCAATCTCATTCAAGAAATCCTCCGTATTCATATACTGATCTGGAGTCGGATTATTTCCATATGCACAAACCGCTAAATCTTTGGTCATTTTTCCTGATTCTACCACTTCAACGCAAGTAACTTCTAATGCTTTTGCAAAATCAATTAATTCTTGATTTCCGTCTTTTTTACCTCTGAAAGCTAAACCTTGTGTCCAAGCATAAATCGATGCAATCGGATTCGTAGAAGTTGGTTTTCCTTGTTGATGCATTCTATAGTGACGTGTTACTGTTCCATGCGCAGCTTCCGCTTCCATGATTTGTCCGTCAGGCGTGATCAATGAAGAGGTCATTAATCCCAATGAACCGAAACCTTGTGCAACCGTATCGGATTGCACATCGCCATCGTAATTCTTACAAGCCCAAACAAATTCTCCATGCCATTTCAGAGCTGAGGCCACCATATCATCAATCAAACGATGTTCGTAGGTAATTCCCAATTCATCCATTTTCGTTTTGAATTCTGCTTTATAAACTTCTTCGAAAATATCTTTGAATCGTCCATCGTATTTTTTCAAAATGGTATTCTTAGAAGAAAAATACAAAGGCCATTTTTTCATGATAGCTTGATTGAAACAAGAGCGAGCAAATCCATAAATAGATTCATCCGTATTGTACATCGCCAATGCAACACCATTGCCTTTGAAATTAAAAACTTCGTGTGTGATTGGAGCAGAACCATCTTCTGGAGCAAATGTTAAGGTCAATTTCCCTTTTCCTTGGGTCACCATATCGGTGGCTTTGTATTGATCACCAAATGCATGACGACCTACACAAATAGGATGTGTCCAATTAGGAACTAAACGCGGAATATTTTTCATTACGATAGGCTCTCTGAAAACAGTTCCATCCAAAATATTTCGAATAGTTCCATTCGGAGATTTCCACATTTGTTTTAGTTTGAATTCTTTTACGCGCTCTTCATCGGGAGTGATAGTAGCACATTTAATTCCTACACCATATTTCTGAATGGCTTTTGCCGACTCAACAGTCACTTCATCATTGGTAGCATCACGATTTTCAATTCCTAAATCATAATATTTGATATCGATTTCCAAATAGGGAAGGATCAATTTGTCTTTGATAAATTTCCAAATGATTCTGGTCATTTCATCGCCATCGAGTTCCACAACTGGATTGGCTACTTTTATTTTGCTCATGATTCGGTGTAGGTTTGAATTTCTGGGGTAAATGTAAAGATATTTTTGTTTTTTAGCCTTGGTTGTAAGATGGAATTTTTTTTATATTGTTGAGAACAAGAACCCCTCCGTCTCGAAGACTCGACACCTCCCCTAAGATAAGGGGAGGATTGTAGTATTTTTCAAAATTTTAAACCTGTTATAATAAGTGAAAAACTGACATTTACCCTAATATTTTTTTATGAGGAATGCCATTCTCCCCTTATCTTAGGGTAGATGTCCGCAGGACAGAGGGGTTTTAACTCAACCCTACGTCTAGAATCATCATCACTAAAAATCCTCCAATAAACCCAAGCACTGCCACATCGGTATATTTATCTCTTTGTGTTTCGGGAATCACTTCCTCCACTACCACATAAATCATAGCTCCAGCAGCAAATGAGAGAGCAAATGGTAAAATCGGTTGCATATAAATTACGGCTATTGCTCCAATAACACCAGCAACAGGTTCAACGATTGCAGAAAGTTGTCCGTACCAAAAACTTTTGAATCGAGAAACACCATGTCTGCGTAGAGGCATGGCAACCGCAATTCCTTCTGGGAAATTTTGTATTCCAATTCCAATAGCTAATGTTATTGCACCAGCAATCGATGCATCGTCTAATCCTAAAGCTGCCGCCCCAAACAAAACACCAACGGCTAATCCTTCAGGTATATTATGTAAAGTAATAGCTAAAACCAAAAGTGTTGTTTTATGCCATTGGGTTTTCATTCCTTCACTTTCGTCATCTGTGAAATTGATATGTAAATGAGGTGTGAATTTATCCAATGCAAAAATGAAAAGTGCACCAATCAAAAATCCAACTGCTGCAGGCATCCATTTCATATTAGGATACATCGTTTCCGACATATCAATACTTGGAATTAATAGTGACCAAACACTTGCTGCAACCATTACTCCACCTGTAAATCCTAACATCGCATCAAAAACACCACGATGCATCGTTTTAAAAAAGAAAACTGTCGAAGCTCCTGCCGCAGTCACCAACCAAGTGAAAGTAGTAGCAATTAATGCGGCCATAACTGGCGATAATCCTGAAAAAAAATCTACTAATGTGTCCATATTAATTTTGTTTTCTCTGTGTTCTCTGCGCCTCTGTGGTTAAAAATTAAGATTTGCGGATATAAATATTCTTCGTCACCAATTGGGAAACAGTTATTTTTTTCTTCTTGTTAATTTCGATTTCAAACGATTGATCAAACTCAAAAATTTGCGAAATTTTAATCGATGCTCCCAATGTTAATTCATGTTGATTGAGGTAAATCAAAAAATCAGAACTAATATCGTTTACTCCCGTAATTTTTCCTTTTTCTCCTACTTTACAATCACAAACCAAAATATTCTCTGGTAATAATTGAATATTCCCATCTTTATCAGGAATTGGATCTCCATGAGGATCTACTTTCGGATGATCTAAGAATGCGTCCAATCGATCTATTAATTCGATTGAATGAATATGTTCTAATTGTTCAGCCATTTCGTGTACTTCTTCCCAACCAAATTTTAACTTCTCCACCAAAAAGACTTCCCATAAACGATGTTTACGGATGGTGGTCACTGCAATTCTTTCGCCTTCTTTGGTCAACTTCACTCCTTGATAGGGTTCATATTTCACTAATTTTTTCTCCGCTAATTTTTTAATCATATCGGTTACCGAAGAAGCCTTGGTATTCAGCTTTTCAGCGATTGAATTGGTATTCACACCCTTCTTTTTACCTGTCAACGAATGAATCGCTTTCAAGTAATTTTCTTCTGTAAATGAGAGTTTTAAGTTCATTTGACAAAAATAATAATTTAAATTGACATAAAAAAATATTTAGACGAGTCTAAAAATAATTTACCTTTGGTCTAAATGAGGCTAATTACTTTAATACTATTTTTATTTCCTTTAGTTGGATTTTCTCAAACCGGAATTATTCGCGGTATCATTTATGATGAGCAAACGAATGAACCTTTGCCTTTTTCAACAGTTCATATACCAGGAACTAAAATTGGATGCATGGCCGATGAAAACGGATTTTATAATCTAACAAAAATTCCCAATGGAAAACATATTATAGAAGTAAGATATGTAGGTTATAAAAATCAATCTAAAGAGGTTTTAATAAAAGGCGATCATGTAGTGAGCATAGATATTAAATTAAAGTTGAACGATTGTCTTTTATGTGATGATCCCATTGTAGTAACTGGGACTTTATCGGAAGTTTCTAAAAAAGAATCTCCTGTTTTTATAGAAGTTTATTCACCCTCTTTTCTCAAAAAAAATCCTACTCCCGCTTTATTCGAGGCATTGCAAACGGTAAATGGTGTTCGCCCTCAAATTAATTGTTCTGTTTGTAATACTGGAGATATTCATATTAACGGAATGGAAGGACCATATACCATGGTAATGATTGACGGAATGCCTATTGTAAGCGGACTTTCTACTGTGTATGGTTTGAATGGAATTCCCAATAGTTTAATTGATAGAATGGAAGTAATGAAAGGACCTGCCTCTACTTTATATGGATCAGAAGCAGTTGGAGGAATTGTGAATGTGATTACCAAATCTTCTCTCAATGCGCCTAAATTTTCATTTGATTATTTTGGTTCAAGTTGGTTGGAGCATAATGTGGATTTAGGTTATTCTGCCAAATGGAAAAAAGCCAGTACACTTTTAGGAGTGAACTATTTTAATTACTCCAATCCCGAAGATAATAATGGAGATAATTTTACAGATCTTACTCTTCAAAAAAGAATTTCTGTTTTTAATAAATGGAATTTCAAAAGGAAAGATGACCGATTAGCTTCGATTGCGGCCAGATATATTTATGAAGATCGCTGGGGAGGAGAAATGCAATGGACACCTGAATTCAGAGGTACAGATAGTATTTACGGGGAATCCATTTATACAAAACGTTTCGAAATTTTTGGCATCTATCAATTGCCAATGAAAGAGATTGTCAAATTGCAATTTTCTTATAGCAATCATGATCAGGATTCTTATTATGGAATTACGCAATATGCAGCTATCCAAAGAATTGGTTTTGCTCAATTATTATGGGAGAAAAAGAAAAATTTACATCAATTATTAGGAGGTTTATCCACTCGTTATACTTGGTATGATGATAATACTTCCGCTACTTTTTCATCTGATACTTTGATGCAATCCAATCAGCCTGATGAGTTTTTTATTCCAGGAATTTTTATTCAAGATGAATTTTCTATCAATGAAAATCAAAAATTATTGACAGGAATACGTTATGATTACCATACTCGTCATGGTGCTATATGGAGTCCGCGAATCAATTATAAATTATCTTGGAATGAAAATTTCGATATTCTTCGTATTGGTGCAGGAAACGGTTTTCGAGTAGTAAATCTTTTTACCGAAGATCATGCAGCTGCAACAGGAGCTCGTGAAGTAATTATCACTGAAGAATTAAAACCAGAGAAATCTTATAATGTAAATTTAAACTATTCACATCTTTTTAATATCAAAAAGGGATATTTAAATATGGATTTGAGTTTATTTTATACTCGTTTCACAAACAAAATTATCCCTGATTATCTAACTAACGACAATCAGATAATTTATTCTAATATCAATGGTTTTGCTGAAATTAAAGGAGGCTCCATCAATTTTGAAGGTGCCATTTCTGAGCGCTGGAGGTTTATCCTTGGAGGAACTTTTATGGATGTTTTTCAGAAAGAAAATGGGGTTAAATCTCGTCCATTATTGACCGAAACTATATCAGGAACCTTCACCATTTCTTATAAAATCCCAAAAATTGGCTTAAGTTTTGATTATACTGGAAATATGATTGGTCCGATGCTTTTGCCCGTTTTAACCAATGATTTCAGGGATTCAGAGTCACCTTTTTATAGTATTCAAAACTTTCAGGTCACAAAAACGTTGAAAGGTTCAATGGAACTATTTGTTGGTGTTAAAAATTTGCTGAACTTTACTCCTCCGGCAAACAGCATCATGAGGGCATTTGATCCTTTCGACAAGAACATAAACGATACGGTTAACAATCCGAACGGTTATACTTTCGATCCAGGATATGTCTTCACTTCCTTTCAAGGAATACGTGCGTTTTTCGGTTTCAGGTATAATTTGAGTAAATGATTATAAAGAAAAATTATCTTTTTATTTTTGCCTTCTTCCCTATAGGAATTCAAAATTCATTTGCCCAAAAAAAACCGAAAGAAACCATTCATTGGCTAACTTTTAACCAATTGAAAGATTCGATGGCTTCTCACCCTAAAAAAATCTTTGTAGATATTTATACCGATTGGTGCGGGCCTTGTAAATTGATGGATAAAAAGGTTTTTCCCAAAGCAGATGTAGTAAAATTGATGAATGAAAATTATTATGCCGTGAAACTAAATTCAGAAACTGCAGATAGTTTGAATTTTAATAGTAAAGATTATTTTCTCAAGCCTTATAAAACGGCTGTCATCAATGAATTGGTAGTAGAAATTGGTTTAGATGCCGGACACCTAAGTTATCCAACCATAGTTATTCTCGATGAGAATTATGAATCCATTTATCGTTATCCAGGAATGCTGACCTTGGATTTGATGTTGGATGTTTTGGAAACGTGGAAGTAGATTTAGTGTTACACAATTAAACTTTTAATTTTCATATTTTCTCTTTGTTGAAAAGTAGAGTTTCTTATTGCTGATTTTTTCAAAAAAATTTTTCCATCCGCACAATTTTCCCTTACCTTCGCCTTCCTAATTATTAACTCTAAAACTTTAAAATATGGCTTTTGAATTAAAGGCATTACCTTATGCCAACAACGCACTCGAACCGCATATCGACGCTACTACAATGGAAATCCATCATGATCGTCATCACAATGCTTATGTAACTAACCTTAATGCAGCTATCAAAGATTCGGAGTGGGATTCAAAAACCATCGAAGAAATTTTAGCGAATATTTCTAAACTGGCTCCTGCTGTTCGTAACAATGGAGGTGGACATTTTAATCACGATCTATTTTGGTCCATCATGGGCCCAAATGCAGGAGGAAATCCAACCGGTGATTTAGCTGCTGCTATTGACAAAACTTTTGGTTCATTTGATGAATTGAAAAAACAAATGGCTGCTGCAGGAACAACTCGTTTTGGTTCAGGATGGGCTTGGCTCATTGTGAAATCAGATAAAACTTTAGCTGTTTGTTCAACACCTAATCAAGATAATCCATTGATGGATATTGCCGAAGTAAAAGGAACACCTATTCTTGGAATCGATGTTTGGGAACATGCTTATTATTTGAAATATCAGAATAAACGTCCCGATTATCTTGCAGCTATTTGGAACGTGATTAACTGGAATGCGGTTGCTGATAGATACGCAAACGCTGTGAAATAAATTCTTGTTGTAGGTTTAAAGTTTAATGTTCAAGGTTTCTTCATTAAACTTTGAACATTGAACTTTTAACAATCTTCATTCCCCTATATGAAAAAAGTAGCAGTTATTCTTTCTGGTTGCGGAGTTTACGATGGAAGTGAAATCCAAGAGGTGGTTTTTACACTTTTAGAAATAGCTGCTGAAGGAGCTTCTTACCAATGTTTCGCGCCAGATATCAATCAACATCATGTCATCAATCATCTCACCGGAGAAGAGATGAAAGAAACACGCAATATTAAAATTGAAGCGGCAAGAATTGCTCGAGGAGAAGTAAAGTCTCTATCTGAATTTGAGTTTAAAGATTATGATGCATTAGTAATTCCTGGAGGTTTCGGTGCAGCTAAAAATTTAACCAAATGGGCATTTAATGGACCAGAAGGCGATATTTTGCCAGATGTAAAATCAGCCATTCTTCAAATGGTAAAAGCTGGAAAACCCCTGGTTGGACTTTGTATGGGGCCTACTGTAATTGCAAAAGCATTAGAGGGCGAAGGAATAAAACCTAAACTTACCGTTGGAAGCACAAAAGCTAAATCACCCTATGATATTGCGGCTATTTCTGCTGGTATGGAAAAAGTAGGTGCTATTGCTCAGATGAGAGAAATCGATGAAATTATGATGGACAAAGATTTGAAAATCATTACTGCCCCGTGTTATATGATGGAAGGGAATATCGTTGATGTTCACAAGAATGTAAAGCAAGCTATTAAAACACTTTTTGATCTTATTTAATTAATGTTTTAGTAAAATATTTTTTTTTCAACAAACGTTGATTGTGTATTCATATTTATAATTTTGCACCCAATAAAAACCTAACCTAAAATAA
>CAMBFX010000134.1 GCA_945865695.1 Chryseobacterium gleum
TTAAAAAAACATTGGCAAAAAAATTAGGAATCGTGGTCATTAAATAAAAAATACATGTTACTTTTTTTCGATACAACACTTATTACTTTCACAGATAGTTTTAGAATTTCCATTCTAAACATCGTGCTTTTCTTGGTTATTTATATTCTTATACGCTTCGCAAGAGTATATGCGGCAAAAATAGTTCGCACTCGTTTTAAAGTTCAACAAGTAAAAGTGGGTGATAAAGAATTTACGGTTTTACAATTGGTAAGGCAAATTCTAAATATCATTGGAATTGTATTGGCTATTCAATCTACTACCATCAACAATGAATTTCATGGATTAAAAGACATCCTAGAATTTAAAATTTTCTCTGTGGATGATTTTCATATTTCTATTTATAATATTTTATTAATCGCCATTTTATATTTTGCCGCTCGTTTAATTAGTACCATTTTTCGTTTATTTATACAGCGAAATTTATCTCAAAAAGGATGGATTGACGAAGGGAAACAATATACCATCATTACGTTTGCACAGTATCTGATTTATTTCATCTTTACTATTATTGCTATTCGCAGTTTAGGGGTTAACCTCACAGCATTGCTGGTAAGTTTCTCTGCATTGTTGGTAGGTATTGGTCTTGCCTTGCAACGATTCTTTGGAGATATCATTGGAGGTTTCATTATTTTATTTGAAGGAACGGTTAAAGTGGGCGATGTTGTTGAGATTGATAAAATGATTGTAAAAGTGATACAAATAAATTTGCGAGCAACAAAAGTTCGCGGACGTGATGGAAGTTTTTTTGTAATACCCAATTCCAAAGTCACGAATGAAACCTTAAATAATCTAACTCATAATAGCAAATCCACTCGAATTTCCATTACATTTTATGTTTCTCATCAAAACGATATTCCTAAAGTGAAACACCTTTTAATGGAAGCGGCCATGGATCATCGAATGACCGATCAGCGCAAGCATGCCAGTGTTTTATTTGAAGATATGAACGAACATGGTGTGCAATTAGTTTTGCAATTTTATTCTTCACATGTTTGGGATATTCCTCATATCAAATCGGATATTCGTTATTCTGCCTATGAAAAATTTCGAAAAGAAGATATTATGGTTCCTTTTGAAAAGGATAAAATTATTTCTTTGACGAGGATAGATGGAGAAGATAATAAGGAAAAGGAATAAAAATAAAAAAGGCGAAGATTACTCTCCGCCTTTTTTTAAAATCGATAATTTATTTTATCTCGTTAACGTAATGTATCCACTCAATTCATAAACAATTGAATTGAATCCTTCAGCTGTTCCCACATAATAGAATGTTCCTTCTGATTGACTATCTCCATCCCAAGTTTGATTAGGGTCTGTTAACTCGGCCACCTTTTTGCCCCAGCGATCAAATATTTGCATATTCAATTTAGTTAAGGTTTGAGAACAAGTAACTTTCATCACATCATTCACGTTATCTCCATTCGGACTAAATACATTTGGCACTTCAACCGCACACTCTGGATAAACCGTAATAACTAAAGTTGCCACATCAACACATCCCGCTTGACTTGTTGCAGTTAAAGTAACGGTGTATGTTCCTTCTGCATTAAAAGTAGTTTGAGTAGAAGCTAAATTATTAGTGGTGTCTCCATCACCATTGGCATAATCCCAGATATAAACAATTCCATTAGAAGATGAGTTATTAAAATCAACAATCAAAGGAACAGTTCCATTATCTGGTGTTGCCGTAAATGAAGCATCAACCGTGTTTACGGTAATGTTTATCGTATTCGTTACAGAACATCCGTTTGCATCTTCACCTGAAACTGTATAAGGTGTGGTTGATGTAGGCGTAATATAAGTTATTGTTGACGATGGACTACTTACTGATGCAGCTGGTGTCCAAGTTACGTTCGAAACATTATTAGCCGTTATCTGCAAACTATCACCTTCACAAACCTGTGTTCCTCCACTAAAAGTAATGGTTGCAGGAGTGAAAATAGTTACAATTACATTTGCAGTATCCGTACAACCATTCGCACCTGTTCCAGTAACCAGATAAGTGGTAGGTGATGTGGTAGGTGATGCAAAAGGATTTGCTATAGTAGAAGAAGATAAAGTTGCGCTTGGTGTCCAAACATAAGTTGATGCACCAGTTGCAGTAATTTGTACGCTATCTCCTGGGCATATTCCTTGATCTACGCTAGCATTTACGGTAGGCAATGAGTTTACCACTACATTCGATGTAGAAGTGGCTCCACAAGTTCCAACCGTGTAGGTAATAGGAAATGAACCAGCGCCAGATATAGATGGATCAAAAAGACCACTAGCCGTATTTACACCAGTTCCGCTCCAGGTTCCTCCCGCAGTTACGGGCACCAATAAAAACGCAGAGCTATTTGCGCAAATATTTGGTTGTACCGTAAATGTTGCGTCTTCGACTGGAACCACAGTTACGGTGACAGTTCCGCTAGAAGGACAAGAACCAGATGAATTATAACTAATCACAAATGCACCATCTCCAGAAACAGTAGGATCAAAAGTTCCTAATGAAACGTTGGTAATTCCTGTTCCTGTCCAAGTTCCTCCAGGAGGATTAGCTGTTAATGTAATTGGTGAGCCATTTTCACAAACATTAGGTGGTGTAGGAATAATAGCAATAGAAGAACCATTAACCACATTGATAGTAATGAATGAATTTATCGGGCAAGGATTACTAACGGTATACATGATGGTATTATTTCCAAGTGGTGCAGACGATGGGGTAAATACACCCGTTGCAGAATTTACAGCAGTGCCGGTCCATAAACCGCCTGGAGCATCTGTTACAATAGTGAAAGCTACATCACCAGAACACACAGTAGTTGGAGCGGTTAAAACGGCAGGAATAGGAGTAGTGTAAATATAAAGTTCACTGTCTTGCCAATTTCCACCACAAGCTGCAGGAATAGAAGCTGCGCCACCTGTTGTATCTACACTTAAAGTAAAAACTGTGTTTTGAGTTGGACCTGGATTAACTACTGGATCTAAAGAAGTAGTATTATTGGGAATAGTGATATTTGGTAAAGCTGTCCAGATATAATTGGTATCATAAGGAACAACAACAGCTGGACTAATTGGAACGGTATAAATAGAAGCTGTACCTGCAGAACATGAATTATCAGTAATCGCGGAGGCAATAGTTCCCGAGTTATACGATATAGTGGCTGGATCTCCGCAGAGTGTAGTACCGGTAATAGTAACGGAAGTATTTTGTAATACACCTATGTCACCACCAATACAATCATAAATCTGCACTTGCCATCCACCTTGCACTGCGTTGCATCCATTCAAACCATTCCAATTGATAGGTGTGCTTGCAGGACCATAAGAATCGAAAGTTCCATTGTACGGTCCAGGTTGAGTACATGCATTGAAGTTAGGAGAAGGCATCGTAGTAAAGCAAAGGGTATTTACATCATTACCTGCATTACAAATATTATTTTGTCCAATGGAACCCGGATTAGGAGAAAGAACAATCGTTGGACTTCCGCAAGAAGCAGGACCAACTAAATAAAAACCCAAATCAGAAATCCAAGTATGTGTAGCTTGAAAACAAACGGTAATTTCAGTATTCGCATCAATCAACATTGGTTCGGAAGGTGGTTCGTAATAAGGAGTGGCAGATCCCCAATCAATATCACCATGCAAAGCAACTGCTCCGCATCCAGGAGGAATTGGATCTACGTTAACGATAGTGGGAGATAAAACTTCTACAATCCAAGCTCTATAACAACCAATTATTGTAGAGTTAGCATCCGTCACGGTTACACGATATCCGCCCGGTGTTAAATTAGTAATGGTAGAAGAAAATGTGTTGGTCGATGTACTTAATGAAATCCATGAATTAGTGGCCAGATTAAATCTTTGCCAAGCAAATGTCCAATTTGGAGTTCCACCGGCCGGCAAGGCAGTTAATGAAGCTCCTGAAATGGGTGCACAGTAGTAATAAATGGAATCAGTAAATGTTACTGTTGCATAATTAGTTGGTCCGCTTGCAACAGCAGTAGTATTAAATATCTGAGCATTTGAACTGAGAGTAATTCAAATAATTCCTAATAGAAATAATATTTTTTTCATATTATAGATTATAAAGATTTAAAAATTCGTCTATAGAATAAATTCCTTTAGCATCACCTTCTAGAATTTCAATTTCATGAATACCGAGTTTGTAAAATAATTTTTGGTAAATCACTTTTTCCACTTTTTCTGAAACAAGACAAACGTTCAAAGCAGTTGAATTAAGAGTATATTTCAATATGGTCGCATTGGCATCCATCCAGCTAATAGCTGGCTTCAAATTAGGGTCATCTTGTGATGCTCCTAAGTCAAAAGTGGAGCAATTATTTAAATCCGATTTGGCATTAAAAGATTCTTTATTTAAAAGAGTAATCTTGTCTATTGCCTGAATATTCGAGGAAACAACCAAGAAAAGGGTTAAAAATAGAAGTTGAAATTTCATAAAAATCAGTTTGTTTATTCAAATAGACGAAAAAAAATGAAGCAAGTTGCTCCAAACAGTAAAATTTACAACAAGAAACGTTTTAAACGATTGTTAAAAAAATAGTAAATTGTAGAATTCTGACAAAATTATAAAACTAAAAAACCCTCCAACGGGATGGTGGAGGGGCCTTTTGATTCTCTACTTGTTGCGCTCGTATGAGAAGGGAAACTTTTTACCTAAAATTAAACTGAAGTTATAAGTTAAGATGCAAACCAAATTGGAAAGGATATAATTGCGGACCCCTACCCTCTTCAAAAATTCTTGTCAAGCCATAGTTGGCAAAAAGTGATACATCTCCGTAACCAATTCTTGCAGTTGCATAAGCTTGAAAAGGATTGAAGTGATAGTGCCCTTTAGATTTAAACTCATAATTGCGACCTTCATAATCATAGTTTTGTTTCAATTTAGATCCCAATTTAAATCCACCGATAACTCCTATGGAAATATTAAAAGACTTACTATGTGTTGTATTCGTATGGAACTCGAGTAACAAAGGCATTGTAATATAAGTTGCTTTTAAAACATTACGATTGTATTGATAATCGGGAGTAGCAACGCCATAAATCGAATCTTCATTAAATTTAATATTATAGTTATTTTTTATTCCATAACGATTCCATTGAATTCCAAATCCTGTTCCAATTCCCACATATTTTCCAAAACTAATTTCTAAATCCGCGAAATTTAGGGCCACAGAATTAGATCTAGCATAATCAATTTCAATAAAACTCATTTCTTCTGGTAAGATAGTTTTGTTATCATAGGTAAGCGCACCATTTGAACCTACAGATAATCCTTCCCAGCCTAACTCAAAATGATCTTTTTTCTTTTGGTTTTTTCCCACATTAACAATCGTATCTCCTTTTTCATCAATGGTAATTTCTACATCATCTTTTTCTTCGTAGATAATTACCTTTATATTCCCAAATGATAGATAGGTGGTATCATCTTTTTCATCGCAGTCATCACATTCTGGTGATTCATGTGCTTTTGGTTTCGCAGGAACTTCCGGTGCTGTTTGAGCGCTTGTATTCATTATGAATAATGCGCATATTATTAAGGTTAAAATCGTTTTCATAATTCGCGTGTTTTTAAGTGAGACGCTTGAGTTACTTATTTGTTACAGTCTATTTATTTATTTCTCTTTCGAAAGTAAATTTATATATAAATATATTGTTACCATCTTGATTTTATGACCGTTTACAGTTTTCAATGCAGCTAACAATATAATTAATGATTTCCGAATTCCCATTCGAATCTATCAAAACCAAACAACCATCAGGCATAATTTCTAATTGAATTTGTACCGTAATTTTCTCGGTAATTTTTAATTGTTCTGGAAAAATAATTTTGCGGTTGAACAGCTTTTTAATTTTTAGAGATTGGTCATCTCCTGCAAAAGAATAGGTTGCTGTAAATAAAAGATATTCAATTCTTGTTTTTACTATCTAGAATAATTGTTACTGGACCATCATTAATTAAACTGACTTTCATGTCGGCTCCAAAAATTCCTGATTCAATTTTTCTACCTATCTCTTTTCCCAACATCAATTTCATCTGTTCATATAAAGGAATCGCAATTTCTCTTTTAGCCGCTTTTATATACGAAGGCCTATTTCCTTTTTTGGTTTGTGCATGCAAAGTAAATTGTGAAACCAATAAAATATTTCCACCAATCTCTTTTATTGAAAGATTCCCGCCCGAACGACTGATATCGTTCTGTCGGGCGGGCATTACGCCATTTTCATCATTAAAAATACGCATGTTTACAATTTTACCGCATGTCCATTCTAAATCTTCTATGGTATCAGCTTCTTCAAAACCAACTAAAATCATCAAGCCAGTTTGGATTGAACCTGTAATTTCATTTTCTACTTTAACAGAGGCTTCGGAAACTCTTTGGATAATGCAACGCATGGGAGGAAAAATTGGTTTTAAAGTTTAATGTTCAACGTTTAATTAAGAGTAAAAAATTAAGCATTCCTTATGTTTCAAATTCAAAATTCGATATTCGACATTCGAAATTTCTACCTATAGTTCTCCCCTTCGTCATCCTCGTAAACTGATAAATAATTATAATATCTACTCTCCCAGATTTTCCCTTCTTCAACTGCTTTTTTAATAGCACAACCTGGTTCATTGATATGTTTACAATTATGAAATTTACATTGATCCGCTAAACCTCGCATCTCTGGAAAATAATGACATAATTCACTTTTGTCCATGTCGATTAATCCAAATCCTTTTATTCCTGGACTGTCAATGATGGAGCCTCCAAAATTTAATTCAAACATTTCGGCAAAAGTGGTGGTGTGTTGTCCTTTATCGTGATGAGAAGAAATTTCATTGGTTCTTAAATCCAAATCTGATTGCACTGTATTTACTAAACTCGATTTTCCTACTCCAGAATGGCCAGTGAGTAAAGTAACTTTATCTTTCAGTAATGAAATAACCACTTCGGGCGAATCATTCAAAGTAGAATGTAAAACACATTTATATCCTATTTTTTCATACTGATACATTAACGCTCTTACCGTTTCTAACTCTTCTTCATTATAAATATCCGATTTATTGAATAAAATTATCACTGGAATATGATAGGCTTCTGCTGTAACTAAAAATCTATCTATAAATCCTAATGGAATATCGGGTTGCTTAATCGTAAAAAATAATAGCGCTTGATCAATATTGGAAGCAATGATATGTGCTTGTCTGGATAAATTAACCGATTTACGAATGATGTAATTTTTTCTAGGCAAAACTTCTGAAATGATTCCATTTCCATCACTTTCAAACTCAAACTTTACTCGATCACCCACAGCCACCGGGTTGGTGGTAAGCATTCCTTCCTTGATTCGAATCTTCCCTTTTATACGGCAATCAATGACCTTTCGGGTTTCATTTTCAGAAACCTGCATCCAACTGCCCGTTGATTTAATAACTACTCCTTCCATTCATGGCAAAAATAGAAGTTTTATTAGTGAGACTCAAATTAAACAAGTTCTTTACGAAGTTTAATTTGTTAGTAGAACCAATCCAGATCGCAAAGCGCATCAGGATTTACCGTTAATTGATGATAAATAGAGATTAAAAAATTACAATCCATATCAGTGAGGTTCTTTACAATTATTTACCTTTACACCGTAACGAAGGCGATTGCCCGCGTTATTTTTTAAAATATTCTGCAAATGTCAATAAAGGTCAATGAGGTTACAAAATTATACGGTGAGCAATTAGCTCTCAATAAAGTTTCATTTGAGATTGGTAGCGGTGAAGTGGTTGGTTTCTTGGGACCCAATGGAGCCGGAAAATCTACATTGATGAAAATCATTACTTGTTATTTAACACCTACAACAGGAACAGTTGAAGTTTGTGGAATCAATGTGATGGATGATCCGCTCAAAGTGAAACAAAAAGTAGGTTATCTTCCAGAACACAATCCGCTTTACCTCGATATGTTTGTGAAGGAATATCTTCAATTCATTGCAGGATTGCATAAAATTCCGAATGCCAAACAAAAGGTAGAAGAAATGATTGAAATGGTGGGATTGACCATTGAACAAAAGAAAATAATCGGAGCACTATCCAAAGGATATCGTCAACGTGTAGGACTGGCACAAGCCTTAATTCACGAACCAGAAGTGTTAATTTTAGATGAGCCAACCAGCGGTTTAGATCCAAATCAATTAGAAGATATTCGAAAATTGATTATTAATATTGGAAAGAAAAAAACGATTATGCTTTCTACACATATTATGCAAGAAGTGGAAGCGATTTGCGGACGAGTAATCATTATCGACAGAGGGGAAATTAAAGCAGATAATGAAACAAAACAATTACAGAAAGAACAAACCAAACGTCAAGTTATTTTTGTGGAATTTGATAAGGAAATCGGTAGAAATAAATTAGCATCTATCCCTGGAGTAAAAAATGTTAAGCCTGTAGAAGGAAATATTTGGGTTATCGAGGCCGAAAAACAAGATGATTTTAGACCGATTATTTCCCGATTCGCCTCTGATAATGGAATGTTGATTTTAGCCCTTCGCAAAGAAGAACAAAGCCTTGAAGAAGTATTCAAGAACCT
>CAMBFX010000135.1 GCA_945865695.1 Chryseobacterium gleum
GAATGAATACCACAAGATTTCATTTAGAAAATCTTTTGAGGAATTCATCACTAAATTAAAAATGCCGGATTTAATTATTTATTTGAAAAATAATTCGAAAGAAGCTAAAGGCCGAATTATTAAACGCGGAAGATTGTACGAACAAAAAATTCAAGAAAAATACCTTTTGGATTTAGAGCTAGAGTATGAATTATACTGGAAGTCTCAAACCCATCTGAATATATTGCAAATCAATATTGATTATTTCCAATTTCCGTTTAAAACAGAAGATATTTCTAAATTATTAAATTTTTTGAAAACAACTGATATTAAAGGATTTAAACAATTAACAGGCAAAGACCTTGATTAATATGCTAAAACCTTGAAAATTTGTTTGAAAGCCCATTTTTTAATTCTAAAAACATTCCCTATACTTGCACCCGAAATATAAAAATGTAGCAATGAAAAAGAAATCTTTAATCGTATTAACCTTAGCAGCTGTAACTAGTGCAATGATTATTCCGGGTTGTAAACTCATGAAAGACATCGAGTACAAAGTTCAGAAAAACCCATTAGAAATGCACGGTGATACTGTGGAATTGAAAATTACAGCAAAATTTATTGAAAAAGGATTACACAAAAAAGCAACTGTTGAGGTAACTCCGGTGCTTGTAACTCCAAATGGCACTGAAAAAGCTTTTAAAATGGCTTGTTTTCAAGGGCCAAAGGCCGTAGGTAACTGCGAAGTTATTCCTAAAGAAGGAAAAACAGTAAGTTATACTGCAAGAATTCCATATTCTGCAGATATCGAAGTGGCGGATTTAAAAATTAAAATACTTCCTAAAAAAGGAACAAAGGAGAAAGACCTTGTTGTTACAGATAAAATCGCTGATGCAACTATCGTCACCCCACTTTTAATTGTAGGAGATGATAAGCCAATTTATGCGAAAGATAAATTTGTTCGTGTTTTACCTTTTTCTACTGAAATGGTTTTTAACTATGGCAAAAATGATTCTAAAGTAATGGCGAAAGAATTAAAGGATAAAGATTATTTAGACCTTGAAACTTGGTATAAGAAAGCAATGGCTAATCCTAGAATCGCTATCAAAAATATTTCTGTGTCTGCTTATGCTTCTCCAGAAGGTGAGTTGACATTGAATGATAACTTAGCTAACGAACGTGCTACTTCAGCAATGAAGTCTTTAATGGAATTAGCTAAGAAATTAAAATTTGATGCGTTAACTGTTGAAACAATTTATTCTAAAATACCAAAAGGTGAGGACTGGGATGGTTTCAAAAAATTAATGGAAGGTTCTTCTATAGCAGATAAGGAATTAATTCTTCGCGTTCTTACAATGACATCAGATTTACAAAAGCGTGAAGCTGAAATCAAAAATATGGCTAAGACATATAAAGAAATCGAAGATCAGATTTTACCTCAATTACGTAGATCTGCTGTGGTTGTTTCTTATGAATTAACAGGAAAAACAGACGAAGAATTAATGCAATGGTCAAAAACTAAAGCTGACTCATTAACTGTTGAAGAATTACTTTTCACAGCTACTTTAACAAATGACTTAAACGAAAAACTTCGTATTTATACAGAGTCTGCTCGTGTTCACGGTAAAGATTGGAGAACATCTAATAATGTTGGATATATCCTTTTATTACAAGGAAAAGTTAGCGAAGCTCAAGCGGAATTCGAAAAAGCTGCTAAATTGAACTCTTCTGAGAAGATGATTAAAAATAACTTAGCTGCTTGTGCTCGTTTAAATGGTGATTATGATAAAGCAACTGCCTTATTAAAAGAAGCTGAAGGTGCTGGTACAGAGGTTGATTATAACAAAGGAATCATTGCTATCAAACGTGGAAAATATGCTGACGCTGTTAGTGGTTTATCTAAATCAACTTCACTTGAGTCAACTGGTAAGAAAACTACAGCTAACCAAGCTTTAGCTCAAATCTTAAATGGTTCTCCAGCTGATGCTAAGAAAACATTAGATGGTGCAGTTGATGGCGAATCTGCTACTGCTCATTATTTAAGAGCTATTATTGGTGCTCGCACTAATGATAAAGCAATGATGATCGCAGGAATTAAAGCTGCTATCTCTAAAGATGCTAAGTTCAAAGACAAAGCGAAAAAAGATCGTGAATTCATTAAATTCATGGCCGATGCTGAGTATTTGGATGCTACGAAATAAGTAAACTACATTTTATATTCTGTAAAGTCCCGCTCAAAAGGCGGGACTTTATAATTTTAAAATTTCTGCATTATGAAATATTGGAAAACCGAAATACCTAACCGCGATTATTATGCGGTTATTTTTTGCTCTACTAAATCTACAGATTTGGAAAATTATAAGGAAACGGACGAAAAAATCATGAAATTGGCAATAGATCAAGACGGTTTTTTGGGGTATGAATCTGCGGGCGGTTTAGATGCTACTGGGAAAATATGGATTCTATTCAGAAATGGAGAAATAATTCGGATCATATTTTTGCAAAAAAATCGGGAATCGATAAATGGTACGACCGTTTTTTAAGTCAGATTTGTAAAATAGAACACTCACATCATTTTGTTAGGCAAAAATGAATTACGTAAATTTACACCAAAGTAAAAAATATGAGTTCGGTAATTGAACAAGGATCTGTAAAAACAGAAATAAAAAACGGAATAGCAACGGTGGAATTTTTTCATCCGATGAGTAATTCTTTACCAGGAAAAATTTTGAATAAATTAGCAGATGAAATTAAATCTGCTGGTGAAAACTCCGAGGTAAAAGTGATTATTTTACGTTCGGAGGGAGAAAAAGCATTTTGTGCAGGAGCTTCTTTTGATGAATTGATTTCTATCAAGGATTTGGAAACAGGAAAAGATTTTTTCTCTGGTTTTGCCAAAGTAATTAATGCGATAAGAAAGGCACCAAAATTTGTGCTAGCTCGTGTTCAAGGAAAAGCTGTTGGAGGAGGAGTTGGATTAGCTTCGGCAGCAGATTATACATTTGCTCACGAATCGGCCTCTGTTAAATTGAGTGAATTAGCAGTAGGAATAGGTCCATTTGTGGTGGGGCCAGCAGTTGAAAGAAAAATTGGAACATCGGCATTTACTCAGCTTTCGATTGATGCCACAGAATGGCAAAGTGCTGAATGGGCAAAGGAAAAGGGTTTATATACTTCTGTTTTTGCCACTCATCATGAAATGGATTTGGCAATAAATAAGCTTTCAGAAACGTTATCAAAAAGTAATCCAGAGGCAATGATGATGTTAAAACAAATATTTTGGAAGGGTACTGAAAATTGGGATACCTTATTAATTGAACGAGCGGGAATGAGTGGTAAATTGGTTTTATCTGAATTTACTGTTAACGCAATTAACAAATTCAAAACAAAATAAGGAGAGTTTTAGGTCGAATTTGACTAGCTTCCATGAATTAATTATATTTACGTGATAAATAAGAAACGATGACTTTTACAGAATTACATGACAAATTGAAGGAGTTAATGGCTAACCCTGTATTTGGTGAAGTGAGTGCCGAAGCAACTGCTCTTTCAAAAGAGTATTATGCTATGCTTGATAAAAAAACGATCAAGGTAACGGAAGAAGGAGAGGATGATGATCAAGCTTATGATATCATCGAATCAATTAAAGAATTAGTGAAAATTTATCGTGAGAAAAAAGAGGAGTCACGCAAAGAACGATTGGTTCAAGAAGAAAGAAATATTACCGAGAAGAAAAATATTTTGGCTGAAATAATGCGAGTAATTTCTGAAGAGGAAAATATTACAAAAGCCTACCAGAAATTTACAGAATTAAAAGAGAAATGGAGACATGTAGGAGCGGTTCCTTCCGAAAAACATCATGAACTTCAACATGAATTTAGTCGACTTTCAGAATTGTTTTATTACAACATGAATATTTTCAAAGAACTTCGAGAAAATGATTTGAAGAAAAATTTGACAGCTAAATTAGACTTGATTGAAAAATTGAAAAAAGTTTCTGCCGAAAAAACGAATCAAAAAGAATTAGAAGGTGCTTTGCACGCCATCCAATATCAATGGGAAGAAACAGGTGCAGTTCCGAAAGAGAATTGGGATGAAATCAGAACGCAATATTGGGATGCGGTAAAGCAAATCAATGATAAATTGCAAGGATTCAAAAAAGAACGAGAAGAAAAACAACAAGAATTTCTGAAACTAAAATCTTCATTGATAGAAAAAGTAAAAACGGTGATTGCTCTCGAAAGAAAATCGTTAAAAGATTGGGATCGTGATACCGATGAAGTTTTGAAAATTCAAAATGAATGGAAAGCAATTGGATATGCTCCAAGAGAAGATAACGATCGCGTTTGGAATGAATTCAGAGCTACTTGTGATATTTTCTTTCAATCGAAAAAAGAATTTTTTACTGTAATCAATTCTGCTAATGATGAAAATAAAAAGAAGAAATCACTTTTGATTGAGAAGGCTGAAAAATTGAAAGATTCGGATGATTGGAAAAATAGTTCAAAAGCATTGATTCAATTACAGGAAGATTGGCAAAAAATTGGTCCTGCTGGTAAGAAATTTGAGCGTGCCATGTGGATGAAATTTAGAACGGTTTGTGATCACTTTTTCAATAAGAAAAAAGAAAGTTTCGCTGTTGCCGAATTACAATTGACTGAAAATACTAAAAAGAAAGAAGATTTTATTTCATCAATAGAAGGATTAGTTATTGACGGAACTGATGAGGAGAAAATTGGCAAATTAGATGAGGTTTCTAAGCAATTTAGAACATTTGGCGAAGTTCCCTTGAATGATCGAGATCGTTTATTTAATTCCTTTAAAGCAGCCATTGATAAAAAATACGAATTGTTAAGTATTGATCCTAGTCAAAAGGAAATGATGATTTTCAAATCTAAAATGGAAACGCTTAAGTCTTCTGAAAACGGAAATTTCTTATTAAAAAAAGAAAGAGACTTTGTTCGTGGGAAAATTAATTTCTTAAACGAAGAAAATGTGAAACTTGAAAACAATATGGGAATGTTTGGAAAATCAAAAAATGCTGAATCCATGTTAAAAGAGTATCGCGATAAAATTGAAGACAACAAAAAACAAATCGATGCATTGAAATTAAAATTAAGGAATATTCCGAAAGATAATTGATTTGATTTTTTAAAATCATGCGACCCTTCGATACAAATTTTGAAGACAAAATTCACTCAGGGTGACCAGAACTCACTAGAATATTTACTCAGACGAATTATAATTTAAAACTCTCCATGAATTATTTATCGATAGAAAATCTTACCCATAGTTTCGGAGAGAAAAAGCTTTTTGAAAACATTTCATTTGGATTAGATAAAGGTCAAAAATTAGCACTCATTGCTAAAAATGGTAGTGGAAAATCCACTTTGATGAAAATTCTCAATGGTAAAATTGTTGCAGATAGAGGAAAATGTATTGTTAGAAATGGAATCACTCTTGGCTATCTGGAGCAACGCGAAGATTTTTCAATGTATGTGAGCGTTTTTGATGCTATTTTAGATATTGATACACCACAAGCACAAGCTTTCAAAATATTTTTCAGGGCAGAGGAATCAGGCGATGCACAAGCAATGGAAGATGCATCCGCTGCCATGAATGAAACTAATGCATGGGATTTTGAACAAAATGCAAAAACAATTTTATCTAAATTATCCATTACAAATTTAGATCAAGATGTGAATTCACTTTCTGGTGGACAGAAAAAAAGAATTGCGTTAGCTAAAGTTTTAATTGCAGCACCAGATATTTTATTGTTGGATGAGCCTACCAATCATTTAGATTTAGATATGATTGAATGGTTGGAAAATTATTTGAATGGACCGGAAATTACTTTGTTCATGGTTACACATGATCGATATTTTTTAGAAAGAATATGTGATGAGATTTTGGAAATGGGCGATGGGAATCTTTATCGTTACAAAGGAAATTATTCTTTTTTCTTAGAGAAAAAAGCAGAACGTGAAATGGCCGAAGCCTCTACCATTTCAAAAGCTAAAAATCTTTTTCGTAAAGAATTAGATTGGATGCGCAGAATGCCGAAAGCAAGAAGTACGAAGGCAAAATCGCGTATCGATGCTTTTTATGATGTAAAAGAAGTAGCTACCAAACGAATTGAAGAAGATAAATTGGCTTTTGATGTAACGATGTCGCGTATTGGTGGAAAGATTTTGGAATTGCATAAACTAGGAAAAAGTTTTGGCGATAAAAAAATATTGAATGGTTTTGATTATGTTTTTCGTAAGGGAGAAAAAGTAGGAATTGTAGGGCCGAATGGTACTGGAAAATCTACTTTTTTAAATATGATTATGGGGCAGGTTGAACCTGATCGCGGAAAAGTTTCGGTTGGAGAAACCATTGTTTTTGGATATTATTCTCAGCAAGGAATGCAATTGAAAGATGAAAAGCGTGTAATCGAAGTCATCAAAGAAATTGGTGAATTTATTCCTATCGCAGGAGGTAAGAAATTATATCCATCACAACTATTAGAGCGTTTTATGTTTCCAGCACATATGCATTTTCAATATGTAGCTTCTTTGAGTGGAGGAGAAAAACGAAGATTGTATTTGTTGACGATTCTAATGAAGAATCCGAATTTCATGATTCTCGATGAGCCTACGAATGATTTAGATGTTTTTACATTGGGAGTTTTAGAAGATTATTTAGAAAGCTTTGAAGGTTGTGTCTTGGTGGTATCGCATGATCGATTCTTCATGGATAAATTGGTAGACCATATTTTTGTTTTTGAAGGTGATGGAGAAATCACAGATATTTTAGGTAATTATACTGCTTATCGTGCCTATGCAAAAGAACAGCAATTAGAGAAAAAAGAGTTAGAAAAGAAAACAGCATTGATTCCAGAAGTAAGTATCGTTTCAGCATCTATCACCAATGAAATTGAAACAAAAAAGAGAAAGATTACCAATAAGGAAAAGTTCGAGTATGATCAGCTGAATAAAGATATTCCTCAATTAGAAATTAAGAAAAAAGAATTCGAAGAAAAATTATCATCTTGTTCTGATCATAATGAATTATTGAAAATTACAGAGCAATTAGGAAAGTTGATGAATGATTTGGATTCGAAATCGGAGCGATGGTTGGAGCTGGGTGAAATTGTTGAATTGTAGAAATTATTTCTATTCCATTCATTCTTCGACTTCGCTCAGGAGTCGAAGAATAAAAATTTATTTCGTCATCTCCGCCACTTTCTTCACTTCCGTTCTTCCAGGATAAACTTTCAATGCTTCTTCTAAACATTTTACTGCATTCTTCAAAGATTCTTGATTCAATACATACGCTAAACGCACTTCTTGTTGACCTGAACCTTTTGTTGCATAAAATCCTGTGGCAGGCGCCAACATCACTGTTTGATTATTGTATTCGAAATCTTCTAATAACCATTGACAAAATTTATCTGAATTATCTATTGGTAATTTCGCCATTGCATAAAAGGCTCCACTTGGTTTGGGGCAAATTACTCCTGGAATTTTATTGATTCCATCTACTAAAATATTTCTTCTTTGTACATATTCCTTTACGACATCATCAAAATAACTTTGCGGGGTATCTAATGCCGCTTCACTCGCAATTTGCCCAAATGTAGGTGGAGATAATCTTGCTTGTCCGAATTTTAAAGCGGTAGACATTACTTCTTTATTTTTTGAAATTAATGCACCTATTCTTGCTCCACACATACTATAACGTTTCGAAACAGAATCAATCAATACAACATTTTCTTCTATTCCTTCTAAATTCATCGCAGAAAATGGTTTCGCTCCATCATAACAGAATTCACGGTAAACTTCATCAGAAAATAAAAACAAATCGTGTTTTTTGATGACATCACGTAATTGAAATAATTCTTCTTTCGAATATAAATACCCGGTTGGATTTCCTGGATTGCAAATGAGAATTCCTTTTGTTTTTGGAGTAATTAATTTTTCAAATTCTTCAATAGCAGGAAGTGCATAACCATTTTCAATTTTTGCAGTAATGGGTTTAATAATTACCCCCGCCATCAAAGCAAAACTATTGTAATTAGCATAGAATGGTTCTGGTACAATAATTTCATCACCCGCATCAAAACAACTCATAAAACCAATCACCAATGCTTCGGATCCACCCGTTGTAACAATGATGTCATTATGGGTAATATGGATATCATATTTTTTATAATAATTTGCTAAACCTATTCGATAAGATTCTATTCCTGCGCTATGCGAATATTCCACTACTTTTAAATCAAGTGCTTTCATTTTTTCGCGAACCACCAATGGAGTTTCAATATCTGGTTGCCCGATATTCAAATGATAAACGATTCTTCCTTTTTTCTTTGCTGCTTCAGAATAAGGAACAAGTTTACGAATAGGAGAAGAAGGCATCAATTGGCCTTTAGAAGAGATTTTAGGCATCTTGTTTAATTTATTTTTCAAAGGTAA
>CAMBFX010000136.1 GCA_945865695.1 Chryseobacterium gleum
AGCATCACCAATCTTGCCATCACCAATATAAAAACGGTTTTACTAATCACCTTCATGATTGCTATTGCAGGAATGGGAGCCTATGTAAGTATGCCTAAAGAAGCTTTTCCCGAATTAAATATTCCGGAAATTTATGTAGGTATTGCTTACCCAGGTGTAGGACCAAAAGATATTGAGGAAAAAATTACTAAAAGAATCGAAAAAGAAATTAATACCATTAAAGGAGTAGATAAAATTAAATCTACTTCTATGTTTGGTTATTCAATGGTGGTCACCACTTTCGATTTTAAAATTACACCTGAACAAGCTTTAAGAAAAGTAAAAGATGCGGTAGACAAAGCTCGGGGTGATATGAATTTCCCAAAAGATTTACCTGCTGAACCGAATATTTTTGAAATGAGCTTTTCGGAATTTCCAATTATGAATATCAATTTACGTTCGGATGTTTATTCGCAGGAAGAGATTCATGAATTTGCTAAATATCTCGAAGATGAAATAGAAACAGAAGTGAAAGATGAAGTTTCAAAAGTAGAAATTCGTGGTGTGCAGAAAAAAGAAGTAAAAATTGAAGTTGATAAAAGCGCAGCTGAATCTCGCGAAATTAGTTTCAATGATATTCAAATGGCCATTGCTAATAACAACAAAAATATTTCTGCTGGAGAAATAAAGGATAACGGTATCGCCAGATCCATGTTGGTGGAAGGAGAAATAAAAGATTTACTAGATCTAGAAGATATCACTGTAAAAGTGGAAAATGGAAAAACCACTAAATTAAAAGATATAGCTAAAGTAAGTTTCGGTGCCGAAGACACTTCGAGTTATGCCCGTGAATTTATGCAGCCAGTTGTGATGGTGGATGTAATTAAAAGATCAGGTACAAATCTTTTAGATGCGGCTGCAAAAACAAAAGCAGTGATTGAAAAAGCCTATAAAGAAAACAGAATTCCAAAAGAAGTAAAATATACCATCACCAATGATATGTCGTTCAAAACGCAAGATCAAGTGGCCAATTTGGAAAACAATATTATTTCTGGGGTGATACTTGTTGTTTTAATTCTGCAATTATTTTTAGGATTACGCAGCGCATTGTTTGTGGGAATTGCTATTCCGATGAGTATGTTCATGTCTTTTTATATTCTAGATGCCATGGGAATTACTTTAAACATCATGGTTCTTTTCTCATTGGTATTAGCGCTCGGAATGCTCGTGGATAATGGAATTGTGGTGGTGGAAAATATCTACCGACAATTAGATGATGGAATGGATATGTTTGATGCGGTGAAATATGGTGTGGGTGAAATCGCCTGGCCGATTATTTCATCCACTGCAACAACTGTAGCGGCATTTATTCCGTTGATGATGTGGCCGGGAATCATGGGAGAATTCATGCAATATCTTCCGCTTACCTTGATGGTGGTTTTAACTTGCTCCTTATTTGTTGCACTTGTTATCAATCCTGTTTTAGCCATCATCTTCATGAAAAAAGATGAAACTCGTCAAACAGCGAAACGTGCTTGGATGAAGTTTTTAATTGCATCCGTTTTAGGTTTAGTATTGGTAATGACAGGAAGTATGACTATTGGAAATTTAGCTTTATTCTGGGCAATATTTGTTATATTCAATCATTATGTAATGAATCCTGGAACTGATTTCTTTCAAAAGAAATTATTACCTGCCACTGAAAATGGATACCGTAATTTTTTAATTAGAGGATTATCTAAGCATCCAGGTAAAATTTTGGGTGGTTCATTCCTCCTATTAATTTTATCCTTTATCATCATGGGAGTGGCTTCGCCAAAAATTCTTTTCTTTCCAGATAATCAACCTGCGTATGTGAATGTATTTATTGAATTACCTATTGGAACGGATATTTCTGAAACCAATAGAGTCGCAAAAGATGCAGAGAAAAAAATATACGATCATTTAACCAAAAAATACAAGGAAGCTGTGTTTACCAATAAACACGATACCATTCCTTTAATTAACTCTCTCATCACACAAGTAGGTGAAGGTACTTCCGATCCAATGGCGGGCCCTCAAATGGGAAATACACCTCATAAAGCGCGTATCACTGTTGCTTTTGCCGAGGCTCCCTATCGAGGAAAATATTTAACGAGTACAATCATGAAAGAAATTGATAGTTTGCTTGAAGGACAATATGAAGCAGATGTTCAAATAATCGTAGATAAAGATGCAGCGGGTCCACCTCAAGAACCGCCAATCAATATCGAATTATATGGCGAAGATTATGATACACTTATCGCAGAAGCCGAAAAAATGTTAATCCATCTCAATTCATTTAACGTGGCTGGAATTGAAAAATTACGTTTGGATGTAGAAACCGGAAAACCTGAATTGCCGATTTATACCAATAGAGGAATGACTGGATTGATGGATGTGAGTCCTGCACAAATTGGTATGGCTTTGCGTACTTCTTTATTTGGAGCAGATGTTTCAACTTTTAAAATTGGTGATGAAGAATATGATATTAATGTTCGTTACAAAGATTCTACTCGAAGAGATATTGATGCATTATTGAGTCAGAAAATTACTTTCCGAAACATGAAGGGACAAATTGTGCAGGTTCCTATTAATACATTAATTGATAAACCTGTTCGTACCTCAACCTATAGCGCAGTTAAGCATAAACGCTTAGATAAAGTGGTAACCATCTATTCAAAAAATGAAGAAGGCACAAATGCGAATGAAATTGTAGAAACGCTAAAAGAAAAGATGAAAGATTATAGACCAGGAAATGGTGTTACTTTTAAATTCACTGGACAAATGGAAGAGCAGGCAAAAGAAATGGGCTTCTTAAGTAAGGCTCTCTTGATTGCAGTGTTCCTTGTGTTTTTGATTATTGTAACACAGTTTAATTCGATTTCTTCACCTGCAGTAATTATGACTTCTGTTGTTCTAAGTTTGATTGGTGTATTATTAGGATTAGTTATTTTCCGAATGGACTTTGTGATTATTATGACCATGATTGGAATTATTTCACTCGCGGGTGTCGTGGTGAATAACGCCATTGTATTGGTGGATTTCATTATTCTTCTATTGCAACGTAAGCGAGAAGAGATGAAATTAAAAGACGATGAATTTTTACCAATGAATGTAGTTATTCAAAGTATAGGTGATGCAGGAGCAATGAGATTACGTCCAGTATTATTAACTGCCATTACTACTTTATTAGGATTAATTCCATTAGCCATTGGTATCAACATCAATTTTATAACGTTGCTTTCTGATTATGATCCGCAGTTTTTCATTGGTGGTGATAACGTAATGTTCTTCGGTCCGCTTTCTTGGACCGTGATTTTCGGATTAACATTTGCAACGTTTTTAACGTTGGTTGTTGTGCCAGTTACTTATATTTTAATTTTTAAATTGAAGAGATTCATCTATAATAAAACTAAGTGGGGATTATTAAAATCGTTCTAGAGTTTACCCTTTTCGTATAGTAAATGGTTTAACCCTTCTTGCAATGAGTAATCAAAGTAGGAAGGGTTTTTTTATTGTCTTACTCAGCCTTTTTCAAACAAAAAACCCTGAGCTGTGCACTCAGGGTTTTATAAATTTATATGTGAGACTCTGAAATAAATTCAGAGTGACTTCGGCAATTAAGCTTCCATTAACAACTGCTTATACTCTTCTAGTTCTTCGCGGTTGTATTGATTATCATAAGCGGTAATTAATTGCATCAAATATTCGAAGCTCGACATTTCTGCTTCTTCTTCGTTGAAGTCTTCAACTGCAAAATCAAATTCTCCACCATTCTCGAAATTCTCATACACCAAACGAATCAGCTTGGTTACTTTTGGATCTTTCACTTCCACAAAAAATGTACGAAGTGTTTTCAAATCATTAATTACTTTTTCATTAGCGCCACTCTTTGCATATTCACTTGCAATGCTATCGGCTAATCTTTCTGCTTCTTTACGTTCCATAAGTTTCAAATGTAAAATGTATAATTTAAAATGTTAAATGTCGAATTTGATTCCTTGTGCCAAAGGTAATTGATTTCCGTAATTAATTGTATTGGTTTGTCTGCGCATATAAACTTTCCATGCATCAGAACCCGATTCACGTCCGCCACCGGTTTCTTTTTCGCCACCAAATGCCCCGCCAATCTCGGCCCCTGAGGTTCCGATATTTACATTAGCAATACCACAATCTGAGCCTTGTTGAGAAAGGAAATATTCAGCTTCTCGTAAGTTATTCGACATAATGGCAGATGACAATCCTTGAACAACCCCATTTTGAAGAGCTAATGCTTCTTCAATAGTTTTGTAGGACATAATGTATAGAATGGGCGCAAAAGTCTCCTCCTGTACCATTTTAAAACTATTCTTTGCTTCTATAATCGTTGGTTTTACATAGCATCCCGATTCGTATCCTGCGCCTGATAAAACTCCGCCTTCTACTAAAACTTTACCGCCTTCTTTTACTGCCTCTGCTCTTGCTTTTTCATACATCGCCACCGCATCTTTATCAATCAACGGACCGATATGGTTATGTTGATCCAATGGATTTCCTATTCTTAATTGCTTGTATGCATTCACCAAATTTTTCTTCATTTCCTCGTAAACCGATTCGTGTATGATTAATCTACGAGTGGTGGTACATCTTTGTCCTGCAGTTCCAACTGCTCCAAAAACAGTTGCCGTCATGGCAATTTTCATATCTGCATTTTCAGTGATAATGATTGCATTATTTCCGCCTAATTCCAATAAAGATCTTCCTAAACGAGCGCCAACTGCTGCGCCTACCGATTTACCCATACGAGTAGATCCTGTTGCAGAAATCAATGGAACACGCTTGTCTTCCGACATCAATTTTCCCAATGAAGCATCACCAATTACTAAGCAAGAAACTCCTTCGGGAACATTATTATTTTTGAAAACATCGTGAATAATATTTTGACAAGCTATAGCACAAAGCGGAGTTTTTTCAGAGGGTTTCCAAATACAAACATCTCCACTAATCCAAGCTAACATCGTGTTCCAGCTCCAAACCGCCACAGGGAAATTAAATGCAGAAATAATTCCTACAATTCCCAATGGATGATATTGCTCATACATTCGATGATTCGGTCTTTCGCTATGCATGGTTAATCCGTGAAGCTGACGAGATAAGCCTACAGCGAAATCGCAGATGTCAATAATTTCTTGAACTTCTCCTAAGCCTTCTTGAAAAGATTTTCCCATTTCATAAGAAACAAGAGCGCCCAATTCATTTTTATATTTTCTAAATTCTTCTCCTAGTTGACGAACCACTTCTCCTCTTTTCGGAGCTGGAATCGTTCTCCAAACTTTAAATGCTTCGGTTGCTTTTAAGATACATGCTTCGTATTCTGTTTCAGAAGCAGAACTTACAGAAGCAATCAGTTTTCCATCAACTGGTGAATAAGAATTTATTAATGTTCCTCTTGTATTGAACCAATAAGTTCCTGTTGAAGAACCGCTATTTTTTTCATTGATACCGAGTTTTAATAATACTTCGGTGATATCCATTCCCGTCATTACTTCCGCCATAAATACTCAGTTTTTAATTTTTACAAAGGTAGGAATTGAAAAACACTTATCCGAAGAGTTTCTTTTATATAATAGTTGAGAAAAGTAAAGTTTTATTAAATCCTACCGATTCTTAATTGAAAAATATTAGATAAAAATCAAAAATCGTTTTCAATTTTAGTCCCGATAAATATCGGGAGGTAGATGTAGATCGCAATAAATTTGAATTAAATCGAAAAGATATTGCGCATCAGCAATTTCGGCTAAAATATCGCTTTGAAAATATCGTTTCCATTGGCGTAGAGCAATAATCCCAATAAGAAAACCATACCGATAACTTGTGCGATTTCCATGAAACGTTGACCTGGAGCACGACCTGTAATCATTTCATAAAGCAGAAACATTACGTGTCCACCATCTAATGCTGGAATAGGTAAAATATTCATGAAGGCAAGAATAATAGAAATAAATGCGGTCATACTCCAGAATCGAAGCCAATCCCATTCTTTAGAAAATAAACCTCCAATAGATCCAAATCCACCTATATTTTTAGCTCCTGCTGGAGTAAATAATAATCCCAATGATTTTACATACGATGAAAGTGTTCCCCATCCACTAGATATTCCTGCAGGAATGGAAGCAAAAAAACCGTATGACTCATGTTTTACCTCAAATAGTTTTTTCAAATCTTTGTTTCCAACGCCTACTTGTCCATTTTCATCTACTTCTACTTTGATTCTTTTTAGCTCGTCATTTCTCATGACCAAGAAAGTAACTTTTGAATCCTTGCATCTTTTAAGAACCTCAACGATATCTTGAAAATAAGGGTTCATCGCTATAAGAGAATCTCTTTTTTCTGATTCATTTTCATAAAGGCCTACATTCGGCATTCCTTCAACTCCAACTAAACTATCCCCCTTTTTTAATCCCGCTTCTTCTGCATTTTTTCCCTCGAGAACAGAATCAATAACAAACGGAACGCGAATTTCAAAAATCATTCGATCACCTTTATTCAAAATGGTTTGTTCGATATCATCAGGCAGGGAAACAGTCATTTTTTTACCATTTCTTTCTATTTCTAATTCCCGAATTCCATCAATCAAAATAATTGAATTCGCCTCTTCGAGTGTTTTTGGTTTTTGTCCACCTACCGAAATAATTTTATCACCGTGTTGCAAACCATCTTCGCCCATGGCCGATTGCTCATTTACATAGATACCATATTTCGCATTCTCTATTGGAATATAATCTTTTCCCCAAACCCAAAGAATCATGATATAAATTAAAAATCCAAGAATGATATTTACGGTAACGCCACCAATCATAACAATTAGTCTTTGCCAAGCTGGTTTAGAACGAAATTCCCAAGGTTGCGGAGGTTGATTAAGTTGTTCCTTATCCATACTCTCATCAATCATCCCTGAAATCTTTACATATCCACCCAATGGAAGCCACCCAATTCCGTATTCCGTATCACCCTTTTTCACTTTGAACAATGAAAACCAAGGGTCAAAGAAAAGATAGAATTTCTCTACTTTAATTCCGAACCAACGTGCAGGTAAAAAATGTCCTAATTCGTGTAAAACGATAAGTATAGAAAGGCTAAGAATTAATTGTCCGGCTTGAATGAGAATTTCCATGATTTTTATAAAGGTTTACAAAGGTAACAGAAAACCTGAAAGTTAAAGTGTCAATTTAAATGAAATTGGTTAAGAAACGTTAACCCCTCCGTCTCGAAGACTCGACACCTCCCCTAAGACAGGGGAGGATTAAAGACAGGCGTGCTTAAACTCTGAGTTTAATAAGGGAAGTTTAGTAATTATTGTAAAATTCAAATTCTAAGATGTCCAACTCTTCCCCTTGACAAGGGGAAGTACACCGAATGATGGGAAGGGGTCAAAATGACTTTCAACGCAGAAAAAAAATAAAAGTTATCCTGTAACGTTCGCCTTATTTTCTCATTATCCAAAAAAAGGGGGAAGCTATGAAAACAAGAAAAATGATTTTAGTAGGAATGTTGGCTGGTGGTCTCGTTTCTTTATGTTTCAAAACCGATGTTAATCAATCTGCAGTGGTATCCATGAATCTTCAGGATGCTGAAAAAGATTTAGTCGTCAAATCCGGAATCACTTCTAAAGGCAGTTATTCGGGTGATTGCATGAATCTTTCATTGACGAATTTAAAATCTACGCCTACAAGTATTACCATTCCTGCAGGAACAGTTTTCATTGCGGATAATGCTTCTGAGCAGAATATTTTAGTCACGCAAGATATCATTTGTCAATTAAAAGGAAAGGAAAGTAAAACAGTAGATATTAGTGGATTTTGCTGCGAAAAAAGCGATGCTGCGCCTGATGAAGGATCTACGTTTAAAACAAGTAAACATACAGACGCAAAAGTTCTTAAGTTAACCGATTTTCTTAAAGGTAAAAAATACGATTCACATACTGTTCAAGAGGCGGTTTGGTGTGTAGCAAATGGTGCGCCTGTTTCTAATATTTATGCCGAAAATCCAACTCATCAAAAAGAAATAATGAAATTTGTTTGTGATTTAACTGGACAAAAAGAAACTTGGTATACGAGCAAACAAAATCACGAAATGAATGAACAAAGACAAATTGTTTCATCGCCTGTTGAAATAAATGGGATGTTGAAATGTGATATTGATAAACCCGTTCATGTTTCAAATACAATTTATGCAAATGATGGAAAATTGATTTATACAATGGGAAACCCTTTGTTATTTCCTCGAAAAGGACATTATGAATATGAATTCAAATTAACTGTTAAAGGTTGGGAAAAAGGAAAATATTATGTG
>CAMBFX010000137.1 GCA_945865695.1 Chryseobacterium gleum
ATTGTTTCTGCGGTTTATTTATTTCCAACAGGATCAAGTGTTGGCACAACCAGATATCGTCCAATAGAAGTAATTCCTACAGCTGCAGTTGCCAATACCTTTACGGTTAGAATGATTAATAATGATTCTAATACAGATGGATTTAATCGTGCAGTAAATGATGGAGTGATGTGTGTTTTAAATCCTATTTATTATCATGCTATAAATCGTTCTGCAGGCGCACCATCTGCCGATATCAAAATGTTTTATGAACCTATTGGAGATGGGAATTGGTCTGGTATGGGACATTGGAGATTGACCAATACTCTATGGAATGATATGGCAACAATGACTCTTGGAACAAGTGGTATTTTCAATACGGTAACTCGTTCGTCTTGGTTATTTGCCAATCCAGGTGATCCTTATATTTTAACTAATCCTGCCCCAACTCAACCTATCATTTCTTGTCCTATTGTTTGTGAAAATTCTTCTAGTAATTTCTTCACGGTAACAGGAACATCTAATTCATTTAATTGGATCGTTCCTTCTAATGGATCTGTTGCTAACGGACAAGGTAATGATTCAATAGCTGTTGATTGGACAACTGGAACTGGTTATGTATATGTTTATGGGGTAGATTTAGTTTCTGGTTGTAGTTCTACACCTGATAGCTGTTTGGTTACTGTTCTTCCTGCACCAACTGCATCTTTCACTGCTTCTGCAAGTGGAATTTATAATGATAATTATATTTTCCTAGATCAATCCATAGGCGCGTCAACTTGGGACTGGTATTTTGGTGATGGAAATACTTCTTCCTCTCAAAATACAGGAAACACTTATTTAACAACAGGCCTTTATAATGTTTCTCTTGTGGTTACTAATGCAGCAGGATGTTCAGATTCAGTTACCGTTCAAATTACGGTAGGCGGAATAGTTGTTCCCAATGTATTTTCTCCCAATGGAGATATGATTAATGATGGCTTCGGAATTCAAACAAGTGGATTAACAGAATATAAATTATCCATTTATGATAGATGGGGATTATTAATGTTTGAATCTACAGACGTAAATCAATTTTGGGATGGTAAAAATTTAGACAATAAACTTTGTCCTGATGGAACCTATTATTATATATTAAAAGCTATTTCTTCAATTGAAGATTGGAGCCGTGCAGGACATCTCACATTATTAATAACACGATAAAAAAAGTAAATAAAAGTATATGCGTAAAATTATTTTTACAATAATCTCTCTTGGAGCGATGACGTTTGGGAACCCTGTTTTCGGACAAAACAATGTAGGTATCGGAACAACTACTCCCGATGCTTCTTCTATTTTAGAATTACAATCCACCTCACAAGGTGTTTTGGTTCCAAGAATGACAACTGCTCAAAGACTAGCAGTTGCCACTCCTGCCAATGGATTATTGGTATATGATTTAACTGTAGGATGTTTTTTCTACTATGATACTCCTAATACTACTTGGCAAAATCTTTGTTCTTCTGGAGGAACAGGAGTAGATGGAATTAGCTGTTGGGATTTAAATGGTAATGGCGTAAATGATTTATCAGAAGATGTAAATGGAGATTTAACATTTAATGCTTTAGATTGTCAAGGTGCAAATGGAATAGCTGGAACTATTGGATCAACGGGTGCTACTGGGGCAACTGGTGCTACAGGAGTAACTGGTGCTACAGGAGTAACTGGTAATACTGGGGCAACTGGTGCTACAGGAGTTACTGGAAATACAGGGGCAACTGGTAATACTGGAGCAACGGGAAATACTGGTGCTACTGGAGCGACAGGTGTTACTGGTGATACTGGCGCAACTGGAGCAACGGGAAATACGGGTGCAACTGGTGCAACGGGAAATACGGGTGCAACGGGAAATACTGGTGCAACGGGAAATACGGGTGCAACAGGCGCAACAGGTGCTACAGGAGTAACTGGTAATACTGGGGCAACTGGTGCTACAGGTGCGACTGGACCTACATGGACAATTACTACCGATAACTTTAATGCAAATGGAACACTTTCAATTGTTACTTCAATTCCTTCAACTATCACTTCAACAAATGCAGCTTGGTTAACTGCAGGAAATTTCCCTGTAGCCGCCAATGAATTTATGGGTTCAATAAATAGTGCTGATATAAAATTCAGAACAAATAACATTGAAAGAATGACTATCGAGGCGAATGGATATATAGGATTAAATGGTGTTGTTGCGCCTGTTTGCCCATTAAATTTTATTGCGGGTAACAGCGGTGGAATATTCCTAAATCAATTTGATAATTTGGGGACTGCGGATGCATTGGCCAGATACCAGCATACCGTAGCCACAAATGCCAGTCGTGTTTTCTTAGGAGCAACCAACTATAGTGGGACCGTAAATGCTTGTCAGGGATTGCTCGGATTATCTTTAAATGCTGCAGGAAATGCCGCCGGTGTTGAAGGATTCGCAAATAATACAAATGGAGTTGGAGTTTTAGGAGGGGGTGTAACTGCTGCAACGACTGGTTGGGCCGGTTTTTTCAATGGTGATCTTGGCGCAACTGGTACATTTTTCCCTTCTGATAAAAGATTAAAGAAAAATGTAAATCCCATTTCTGGAGCTTTAAGTATCATTGATAAAATAGATCCCGTTTCTTATTTCTACAATACTGATTTATATCCAAATGCCGGATTTGACAATCGTTTAAGTTATGGTTTTATTGCTCAAGATATTGAATTAGTAATTCCTGAAATGGTAAAAGAAAAACCATTGATTCTTAATGGAACAAATGCTAGAAACACAGAAGTTAGTGCAGAAAGAGAAATGGGAATGTTTAAAGTGGTAAATTATAGTTTAATGATTCCAATTTTAACGCAAGCCATTAAAGAACAACAAGAAATTATAGATGCACTGGAAAAAAGAATTGAAGCTTTAGAGAAAAAATAAATCAACAATTAAAATACATTCAACAGCCTTAAGAAATTAAGGCTGTTTTTTTATGGCTAAAAGTTTGGTATTACTATTATGTCAAATTTAATCTTCTCACCATTTATTTATTCTTAGTTCAAACCTTAAAGTGTATATTTGGGCTTCGATTATGAGAAATCAATTGCGGCTAGTATTTATTTTTCTTCTCATTTGCGTGCAAACGATTAGTTTGTTTTCACAGCAATACAATATTAAAGCCTACACCACCAAAGAGGGTTTAGCTCAATCTTATATTAATCATATTTCGCGTGATAGCAAAGGATATTTATGGATGTCTACTCAAGGTGGAATTAGTAGATTTGATGGAAAAAAATTCAAAACCTTCACCTCAAAAGAAGGATTGCCTGGAAGTGATATCACTTATAGTTGCGAAGATAAAGAAGGAAATATTTGGATTGCCACAAATGGATACGGTGTTTCTAAATTCAATGGCTCTAGTTTCAAAACATACAATTCCAAAAACGGATTAAAAAACGATGTGGTTTATTGTATTTTTCCTGATTCAAAAAACAATATTTGGTTTGCCACATTTGGAGGTATTACAAAATTTGATGGCAAAAAGTTTACCACACTTACAAAAAATGATGGGCTTCCTACCAATGAATTTTTTACGGTTGAAGAGGATAAGTTCGGCAATATTTGGTTGGGAACAAGAGGATATGGATTAATAAAATACGATGGAAAAAAATTTACCACTTTTACCAGTAAAGATGGATTATCGGATGAAACTATCTTTTCGCTTTATAATGACAACAATGGTCGTCTTTGGATTGGAACAGCCTCTGGTGGAGTTTGTATTCGCGAAGGAGAACAAATTCGGCATTTAAGCATCCCTAATGCCGAAACCGAATTTATTGGTGCCATAAGAGAAGATAAATATGGTAACATTTGGCTCGCAACAGATCATCAATTGATAAAATACGCTAACGGAAAAATAACTTATTTCCGAGAAGAAAACGGACTTACATCCAATTCAATTCTCTCTTTAGGAATTGACATGGAAGGAAATTTATGGGTGGGTACTGATAACGGAGTAGACTTGTTCAAAAATGAAGCATTTGTAACTTATACTGATAATGAAAAACTTAGTAACAATAAAGCTACCGCTGTTCTTCAAGATTCTAGAGGGAATTTATTAATCGGCACATCAGGTGGAGGAATTACCGTATTTTCAGAAGGAGAAGTTTATAATTTAAATCATATTCCACAAGTTTCGAATTCGAAAATTTTATGCTTCTATGAAGATTCTAAAGGCAATATTTGGTTTGGTGCCGATAGTTGGAAATATGGCGCAGTAATGCTTGAATATAAAAATAATCAATACCAATTCGGTAAAAACATTAATACAGTTAACAATAAAAAATTCAGCTCAGTTACTTCCATTCTTGAAGATAAATTTGGAAATATTTGGATTGCAGTTTATGGTTCTGGTGTTGTTGTAATCAAAGAAAATGAAGTCGTTCATTACAATGAAAAAAATATATTTCCTAAGAATGATATTATGACGATGATGAAAGATTCAAAACAAAATATTTGGATTAGCATCAACCAAGAGGGTGTAATAAAATATGATTACAAAACATTTAAAACTTATTCTACTAAAAATGGATTAGGTGACAACACTGTTTATTCGATGGCTGAAGCAAAAAATGGTGATCTTATTTTCGGTAACTACGAGAATGGAATAACCGTTTTTAATGGTCGTTCTTTTCAAACCTACACCATGGAAGATGGTTTATGTTCTAATCTAGCACAAGCCTTAATTTGTGATCAATCTGGATATATATGGATTGGTACTGATAAAGGAATTAATAAAATTAGATTAGGGAAAGATGGACGATTAGAGAGCGTAAAGTATTATAATGAAGCAAACGGATTAAAAGGACTTGAAATCAATCAGAACGCCTTTTACATTGATAATAAAAATTATTTGTGGATTGGAACCATAAACGGTTTAACTAAATATGATTCTAAATTTGATTACTTAAATGAAACACCACCTTCTCTTGTTTTCAATGATATCAAATTAAACTTTCAAACTCCCGATTGGAAAAAATTAGGTATTGATGTTGACAGTAAAACTCATTTACCTATTGAATTAGTTTTAAATCATCGCCAAAATCACTTATCGTTCGATTTCCAAGCGATCACCACTGATAACGTAAAATACCAATATATTTTAGAAGGATTAGATAATGATTGGACACCTTTAACCGAAAAAACAGAGGCGGTGTATGCCAATATTCCTCCAGGTGAATATACTTTTAGAGTAAAAGCAATTAACAGTGATGGCACTTGGAGTAAAGAAGAATTAACATATAAGGTAACTATTCTTCCTCCTTATTGGCAAACATGGTGGTTTAGAATTTCAATTTTCGTTTTAATTTTATTAATTGTAATTGCTATTTTTAGATGGAGAACTGCACAATTAGCTAAAGAAAAAAAAATACTGGAAATAAAAGTTCAAGAAAGAACGGTAGAATTAAGTCACGCCAATAGTCAACTTTCAGTGGCGATTGAAGATATCAAAGATTCTATTCATTATGCAAAAAGAATTCAAGATTCCATATTACCAAACGATGAATCGTTTTATCAAGTGATGAAAGAAGCCTTTGTTCTTTTCAAACCTAAAGATATTGTGAGTGGAGATTTTTATTGGGTGAGTAATAAAAATGGATTAATGATTTATGCCACATGCGATTGCACAGGACATGGTGTTCCTGGAGGTTTTATGACCATGCTTGGCTCTTCCTTTTTAAATGAAATCGTAAATGAAAAAGGAATTACTCAACCCGATTTAGTGTTGAATTTATTGCGTGATAGAATTATTGATTCACTAAAACAAACAGGAGCTGAGGGTGAAAATAAAGATGGAATGGACATGGTTATTTGTGTATTGGATAAAAACAATTTCACACTTACGTATGCAGCGGCTAATAATGGTTTTTATATTCTTCGAGAAGGAAATTTAATTGAACAAAAACCCGATAAACAACCCATAGGCTATTATTCGGATCACAAACCTTTTACTGGGCAAACCATTAAAGTTCATAAGGGTGATTTAATTTATACTTTCACCGATGGTTATGCCGATCAATTTGGCGGACCAAAAGGAAAAAAATTCAAGTATAAGCAACTAGAAGAAATTTTAATTGCCATCCATCAATTACCCATTGATGAACAACGTGATATTTTAGATGAAAAAATTACTTCTTGGATAGGCGAATTTGAACAATTAGATGATATTTGTTTGTTGGGATTGAAAGTTTAATTTATTTTAATCCTATCCATTTTTATAATTGTTTACGGCAGAAATTTATTAAAGAAATAATTTTCGCTTAATCAAACAAACAGTTAAGATTTTCTAATTGAAATTTATTATTTTATTCGAGAAATACTATTAATTTCTTGTATTTTACATTTTATTTATTTATTATTGATAAATAAACACTTAGTTATGAAAAAAAATATTATATTCTTAATTCTCGGATTATTATTCACTAATGTTTTAGTTGCCCAAACCTGTCCTCAAACTGGTGCAGTCATAATCCCAACAACTGGACAAAATTCAAGCTCGCTTCCATTTACAAGCTATAATGGAGTGAACATTATTGTTAATGGAGATTTTGTTATTGATAATAATTTTACAGCCATAAATTGCACTTTTTATGTTGCGGACAATGTGGCAATTATTGTAGAAAATAATGCGCTTGCATTTCTTATATTAAATAATTGCGATTTATTTAGCTGTGGAAATGTTATGTGGGATGGAATTCTCGTCAAGCTAAGAGGAAATATTGACATGACGAATTCAACTCTTGAAGATGCAAAAATTGGTGTTCATACTTTCGCTTTTGTTGGTATAGTGAATATTGTTGATAATGATTTTAACAAAAATCATATTCATATAAAAGCAGAACAATCTAATGGTGCGAATATGACTTTGCATGGAAATGATTTTACATGTCAAAATTCACCGAACCCATTTTCTTTTAACGGAAATACTTTAGAACAACCATATTTGAATGGAGAAACGGAAATTGCTTTTTGGGGAGTTTCAACCACTTTATTGAATATTGGCTTACCTAATGGGAATTTGAATCTATTCAAGGATTGTAATTTCGGAATTAGACTAGATGATTGTGATGCGATAATTAAAAATAATCAATTTCAATCAATAACTAAAAACATTGCTGTTCCTTTCAACCAACCATACCCGTATTATCAGGAACAAACGGCAATTACTGCTTATAGTTTTGTAAAGGCATCAATTATTGAAGTAGGTGGATTAGGCATTAATGAGCCTAATACTTTCAGGAATTGCAACTATGGTGTAGATATAAATGCATGCCTTAATGTGAAGGTAAATGGAAATGTCTTTTTGAATAATCTCCCCTTACCATCATTAACACAACAAGGTTCAGGCACTAATGGGATTATAGTTAGTATTGTTAATAATTACAATAATACTCATGTAGAAATTAATAGCAATAATTTTACTGACTTTAGCAACCCCATTAGATATTATAACGCAAATCAAACCGTCATTTTAAATGATTTTTACGATATTTCTGATAATATCATAGATGGAACTGTTAATTATAAGGGAAGGACAGGTATCACGGTAGTTGGTAACAATAACGTTGTAGATTATAAAGAGCCTTTTAGTAGTGCTACAATTTTGAATAATGAAATTAAAGATTTTCAAACAGGTATTACGTTAACAGGCGCTACTGGTTTAGAACCCGAAGTTAGTAATAATGAAATCAAAATTTCTTGGCGAAATTCTTCTTCTGGTTATGGTATTGAAATCAATGGTTGCACAAATCCAATTATAATTGATAATAAAATCACCGGAAGAGGCATAGATTTTAATAACAAGGATTATATTGGAATTAGAACGCAAATGTCAGATTTAACAGTTCTTTTTTGTAATAAAATATTTGATCTCGGACAAAGCATGCATTTTATTGGTTTTACTCCGAGTTTCATTATGGGAAATGTTTTCAAAAATGCTTATGATGGATTTGTGATGGGAGTAAATGGTATTACTGGACCAATTGGCACCCCCGTTCGACCAAGTGATAATAAATGGATGGGGCAATTTACTCGCAGCAAAACATTCACAATAAACCAAAATTGCAATATTCATTCTCCTTTTTATTTAAGAGGAGGCGGCTTATTTTTTCCACAAGTTGGAACTAATTTAACTGATCCACTAAATTCTATTGGACAAGAGTATAACACTAATGCCCCTAATTCGGGTTTAAACCAAGTCTTTCCCCCTGGTCCTATATTTCAATGTTCACATATAT
>CAMBFX010000138.1 GCA_945865695.1 Chryseobacterium gleum
AATAAATTTGAATACGACCATTTAAATAGCAATTTTACTTTACCATTCCATAACACTAGGTTATATATTTCTTATGAAGGAGAACACCAAGGTGCGAACATTCCATTGGGTGACCAACACGGAATTCAATCTTTGATTGATGAAGCACCGATGTCATTTACTGGAGATGGGGTTTCTAGTATTGTTGCTTTGTTGCAGTATCAACTTCATAATTCTGATATTGCCAAAGAATTACTATTTTATCATCACACAAAAACAGGAATTTTAACCAATAATAGTATTTCATTTACACAAGGAAACCATCAATATCGAGATGATTTGTTAGCGCATCTTTCCTCTTTTTCTCATAGTCATACAAAAGTTGATGGTTTTCCTGGATTTACTAGAAATATTGCAGTAGCCAACGGTAGTGCAAATAATACGCGACAGAATTTCGATTCAGGTGAAATTTTACTCGAGTTAGAAAAAAATTCTATTACATTCATTCCGCTATTTCCTTTTTACAAGCATAAAACAAGATTTCAAGCATCTGATTACGGTCAAAACAACGTCTTTAATAGGTTTACTGGACTGTATACATTACTTGGCTTTACTTATATACCAATATATCAAGAGCAGAGGTGGACTGGAGCATCTCGCTTAATTGACAATGCCCCTGGAGGAACTTTTGGTTTTCACGGCATTATTTCATCATTAACTAAACTAGCATGGGGTTCTGAACCTGATATTTTAGTAGAAGAAAGCGAATGTTTCACTCCAACGATAAGTACACTTGATATACGAAATCATAACAACTTTGATTATGATTATGATGTAATTGCGAATGATTTGTTTTGGGTTGAACCGACAATTCCAGGTGATAAATACGGATATCCTCATATTAAACACCCGAATGACCATCTTAGTTATACCACATTTGAAGCGATATTTGCCCCTAATAGTAATGATAAGCATGTTGAAGATGAAACACCAGCTATGGCAGATTTTATTTTTAATGAAAGTGGTCCATATGATTTAAAACTTCAAAATCGAAACATAGGCGAATACTTACATAATTACAAAACAGAATTTGAAGCAAGAAACAGTATTGAAATTGGAAAATCTGTAACTTTTTCTACACCCCAAAAAGAATTCACCGTTGTTCCAAATGCTAGTTGTGAAACAAGAGCAGGTTATCAGATATTATTAAAGCCTGGATTTAAAGCAGAATCTGGTTGCCGTTTTCTAGCGAGAATTGAAGAATTCCCATGCGAACCACTATTTCAAGGAAAGCAATCAGACGAAATACCATATATCAATGATAACACTTCAATAAAATTGAAAGAAACCAATTCTGAAATTGAAAATAAATTAGAAACAGATTTGGAATTATATCCTAACCCAATTGATAAAGGAAATTTGATGTTCAATTCGAAAGAAACAATTTCCTCCATTTCAATTTATGATATAAGCGGAAAAGAAATTCTAAATATTCAAAACCCAAATTCAAATAGTATTAATATCGATTTTTTGGATAGAGGAAATTATATTATCTCCTTCATATTTACAAACCACAATATCACTAACAAAAAACTAGTTAAACTATGAAAGTGCCATTAATTTTTATATTGTTTATATTTGCTATTTCCTGTAGACCAGAAGAAAATATTGAAATTACTGTAAACGGTCAAGTTATAAATCGAATTACTGGTCAACCTATCCCAAATGCAAAAGTTAAATTATATAATTGTGAAAACTCAAGTTTTTATATTGGAAGCTGCAATACAGTTAGTACGGTTTATACTGATATCAATGGACGATTTACATTTCAATATACAAAAAACCCAGGAAGATATTATTCATGTGAGTTAAATGAAAACAATTATTATTCATCAAATCCAGATTATGGTATAAATAATAGAGTTGAATTAAGTGCAAGTTCAACTCAAACTGCACAATTGAACGTAGTGCCAAATGGTGGAGTTAAATTAAAAATTTATAATACGAGTTGTTTTGACACAAATGACCATTTTATTTTATTTAGACAAAATCAAATTCCAAATTTCTATTGGGGTTCTCCATTTGAAATGAATGGATGTACAAACCATGAAGGACTTTCATTTGGAGCATATCCAATGGGTAATTATTATTTCCATTGGCAGGTAACTAAAAATTCAATCACACAAGATTATTACGATACATTATATTTAGAAGCATTTCAAGATACTATTTATACTATTAATTATTAGGATAGGAAATTAAATAATTTCTTTTTTATTTTCCACCACAATGTTATAAATAAAAAATTAGTTAAACTATGAGAAAGCTATTAATTTATATGTTGTGTATTTTAGCAATTTCTTGCAGACCTGAAGAGAATGTAGAGATTACTGTAAATGGTCAAGTAATAAATCGAATCACAGGTCAGCCCATTCCCAATGTAAGTGTTAAACTATATAGTTGTGAAAATTCGAGTTTTTATATCGGAAGTTGCAACACTGTCAGTACAGTTTATACGGATAATTCGGGCAGGTTTACTTTTCAATATTCAAAAAATCCGGGAAGGTATTATGCCTGCGAAATATATGAAAACAACTACCGACCATCGAATTCAAACTACAACATTAATAATAAAGCAGAGCTAAATAGTAACATTATCCAAAATGTGGTTCTAAACATAGTTCCAGAAGTTAATATTTGGTTGAAGATTAATAATATTAGTTGTTTTGACACAAATGACCATTTTGTTTTATTTAGATATAACCAAATCACTAATTATAATTTTGGGGGAGGATTTGAATTAAGTGGTTGCGCAAGTTTTGATCAGCTTGATTATGCAGATTTACCTATGGGATATAATTACTTCCATTGGCAGGTAACAAAAAACAGCGTGACTCAAAATTATTATGACACATTATATTTAGATGCATTTCAAGATACTATTTATACAATAAATTATTAATTATTATGAATAAAAAATTGAAAAATAAAATCTTAAAATATTCTGCATTGACGAGTAGTGTAATTGCATTGCCATTTGATTCTAATGCGCAAATTATTTATGAAGATTTGAATGATTTTATATTGACAACGCCAGGTAATTTTTTTGAAATTGATTTAAATAGTGATTTGAATAATGATTTCAAATTAACAATTTTTAATTCCGTTTTATCAGGTACACAATCTTATGGTCCTTATGCTGGTATTCCCTTTATTAATACTGTTGATGGAGCACTTGTGAATGGTTCCAATACTGGTAGTTTTGTTACAGTTTCTTCGAATCCAGCAGCACTTAATTATTCAAATATTATAAATGCATCTGACACATTCGATGCGAATATCGATGATCTTGCAACTCACGCAACATTATCTTATCAAGGATATGGAATGGTTTCAAATATATACTCAGGTAACTGGTCTGATCAACAAAATAAATATTTAGGTTTAAAATTTACTGATGGTGCAAATACACACTACGGATGGTTAAGATTATCAGTCAGTAAAACGGCTGACACAATAATTGTACATGATTTCGCATATAACACTACTCCTAATCAAAGTATACAAGCAGGTCAAACAATTATTAACTCAATTGAAGAATATACATCGAATGCAAATATTCATTATTATGACAATATCCTTTACATCAAACGTGAAAATGAAAGTATCGATTTATTAGAAATTTATTCAATAGATGGGAAACTGATTTTATCAAAAGAAATCGAAAATAAAAGTGAAATTATTTCTATTCCTGAATTCTCAAAAGGAGTTTATCTAATTAAATTGGAAGGGGTAATTAAAAAAATAAATATTGCTTAATTATTGCAGAAATCAAAAACTAAACTTTCTATTCCTGATTATACAAAACCTTAAACGATTTCCTAAAATCACCCGAATGTATCTCCACAAAATACATCCCTGATGAAACCATTTCAAAATCTCGGGTGATATTAATTCTGTTTTTCATTTCAGATTTGAGTGCAACCGATTTTTCTAAAATCAATTGTCCAGAAACTGAAAAAATGATAATGTCTACTTCTGAATTACTTCCTGCAAAAACATCAATATTCACCTCCGAAGAAAATGGATTGGGAAAAATATTTTCTACAAAAAATAAAGAATGATCTTCTGCATTACCACTGAGTAATTGGTGCGCCAAATAAAAATCTGGAATTCCATACCCAGTTAAAGAATCTGTAACAGAAAAATGCGAAGAACTTACTTGAATGGCATTAATAATTTGCAGATTATTTTTATCAGGATGGGCTTGCCATAAACAGGCGGTGAGTCCGCAAGAAATGGGTGCAGAAAAAGAAGTACCGCTTCCTAAAGTAACATTTCCACCTGGCCAAACTACTGCTGATAAATATCCTTGTGCTGCAATATTGGGTTTTACATCTCCATCTGATGAAGGCCCTTTTGAACTATAGGAAGCATAAAGTCTGTCTGCGCCCACTGCACCCACAGTCATCACACTATCTGCATCTCCAGGTGCTCCAATATGAAACCAAGTATCTGTTCCGCTATTTCCTGCACTCACCACCACTAAAATTCCTTTTGATGCAGCAACATCTGCTCCACGCGAAATGAAAGTGGTATTGCCATCCATATCTGCATAAGTATAATTTAATGTGGCATCATCAAATCTCGTATATCCCAATGAAGTATTAATTAAATCCACTCCGGCGCTATCGGCATACTCGGCAGCTTCCACCCAATTATCTTCTTCTATCGGCATTTCACTATCCGCGTCTTCTGTAATAAAAAAATAATAATTCGCCATTGGAGAAGTACCCACATGTTCATAGGGCAATTCCGTTCCCATACACGATAAAACGAGCGAACCATGTCCATTGGTATTCGTATAAACATCAACCGTATCTTTCACAAAATTATAGGTTCCTAAAACACGATTATCTGAAAATAATTTTGAAAACGCGGGCATCGAATTCACAAAAGGAAATCCTGCATCCAATACCGCTATAGTCATTCCTTCACCTGTAAATCCATCATTATGTAATAAATGTCCTCGGTGCATTTCTATTTGATCAAATGCAGCACCGTAATAATTTTCTGAATCGAAAACAAAACGTTTTTGAGTTTCCACATTCAATTTATTGGAAGGAATATTTTTTTCAGGAATTTTTATCCGATCTACATTTTTCACAAATGAATAAGTGAGAATATCATTCAACATAACAGAATCTCCAGCAACGGTAATACAATTAAACCATCTTGATTTCGCTAACAATTCAACTCCTGGATAATTCAAAATAGAATCGAAATAAACTTCATTGATGGGTAAATCACGTTCATCGATTGCAATGGAATACCTATTTCTTCTATCTATAGCTTTTGACGAAAGAAAATCTAGTGGTTGTAAAACGGAATAAGGAGAATTGTTTTTATCGGTGAAATGTATTCTAAAAACATTATTCGACTGACAAAAAGAATCTGCAAAGAAAATAGAAAAGAAAAATAAAATCAATATGATTCTATTGACCATAAGCAGTGACAATTTGTGAATATGAATAACCATTGTATATTGGATTTCCAGAAACATAAGTGATGTAAAAATACTTATCTAACTTCTTAATCATTCCAACGTTCATGGCATAAATTTCATAAGCTTCATCTTCTTCTATAAAATTATAATTTAATCGTTGAGAAACGGTAACTGTACTGTCAAAGTTCAAACTCCCTAAAACAAGTGGTTCATGAATTTGATCGTATTCATATTCGTTTTCTTCTAAAGTATTATAAACATTTCCGTTCCATTTTTTAGTTGCATTTACTTGAAAGGTCATTTTCAAATATCTCACATCCTCCTCCATTTTTTCTACTTGGCTAGTAGTTCTTGTTGCATACCAAATATCTTTAATCACCCATGGCAATGTATCAGCCGTTCTCCAATATCGCTCAATACGCAATGAAGGTCTTCCTTGATTATCTATAAAAGTGGATTCAATTACTTCCCTCAAATGATAGCGTGTGGTATCATAAAATGCTGAAATTTCATCTACTTCGATATAAACTACATCAGATTCAATCCAAGTTCCAACCTTCTCTGGAAAATAATCATAATAAAAATTTACAGAAGTAAGCTCTTCTTTCTTACAAGAAAATGCAAAAATCAATAAAAAGATAAGTAATTTATTTCTTAACTGCATTGGTAATTGTTTTCGTTCCTGTAGTTGTAGTTTTTGTAGCCGTTGATTTAGTAGTATTCGTTTTAGTATCCTTTGCCACACCAGTAGATTCTTTTTCTTTCAATAATTCTTTTTTGAATTCTTCCACTTTTTTATCTGGAACCAATGTTCCTTCTTTAAAATAAACTTGTTTTAATAATTTTCCTTCATCGCTATCATCATATAATGAGCATAAACCATGTTTAAGTCCTTTTTTATAATTCGTTTCATCTTCTGGTTTACCTGTGGAACTATTATAAATAGTGAACTTTCCTTCCAATAAATCATCTTTATACTTGCACGTGGCTCTTTTAGTTCCCTTTTCATAATACTGTGCCCAATCGCCTTCTTTTTTTCCTTTTACATAATTAAATGCCTCCGATTTTTTTCCGCTCACATAATAAATGAACTTTTTTCCATCTTCTAAATCATCTTTATAATCTTGAGTGTAGGTTTTTGTTCCAGCATAATCATAATACGTCCAAAGGCTGTCTTTTTTCTGATCAATGTATTTTCCATCACTCATCATTTTTCCTCCATCTTCTTTTGGATAATAAAAAGTAGCGTAGGATGTTTTTCCATCGCTTTTGAATTTAATTACACTTTTCAAATCACCAGTTTCATAGAAATACTTGAATTCACCAATTGGTTTCCCATCTTTGAATTCTCCAATATAACGTGTCACACCATTCTCATGCTTTACTTTCCATTTACCCGTCTTTAGACCTTTAGCATCGGTTTTATTCTCCTCTTGAGCCAAAACTATTGCTGGAGTAAATAATAAAAACAGTAATAAAAATTTAATCGTTTTCATGTGCTAACAAATATACCAAAAAGAAATGCAAATACCAGACCGATTTTACGAACGGCTTTTAGAAAAGTTCAAACATACCAAATATGTTTATAAAATAGTTCGAATATTCGCAGTAATTTTTAATCTAGGCTAATCAAAAAATCGTTGCATAGCAAAGTGTTACGGAACTATTTTTTGATGAAGTCATAGATGAAAAAGAACAAGAAGATTGGACTAATTTATAGATATAATTGGTATCAATTGAAGCCTTGTTTTTTAGTCACGTGATAGGTATGCTTATGTGGAGAATTTCTGATAATCATTTCGGCCAAAAAACCACCAATGAACATCATAGTTCCCAATATCATAGTGGTTAGTGCAATATAAAATTCAGATCGACCTGCCAAAAGCTTTGCATCTGTATGAATGAAAAGTTTATCAATTCCCATCCACATTACTAATAGAAAACCAATAAAAAACATCATCGTGCCAATCAAACCGAAAAAATGCATCGGTTTTTTTCCAAATTTACTAATGAAAGTGATGGTAAATAAATCCAAAAATCCATTAATAAATCTCTCTAAACCAAACTTAGATTTACCGTATTTTCTTGCTTGATGAACCACTACTTTTTCGCCAATTTTTGTAAAACCTGCCCATTTGGCTATTACCGGAATATAGCGATGCATTTCGCCCATCACATCAATTGCTTTTACCACTTCCTTTTTATAGGCTTTCAATCCACAATTAAAATCATGAAGCTTGATTCCCGACATTCTACGTGTTGCCCAATTGAACAATCGTGTAGGAATAGTTTTCATGATAGGATCATATCGCTTTTTCTTCCATCCTGAAACCAAATCATATCCTTCTGAAGTAATCATTTTATAGAGCTCAGGAATTTCATCCGGGCTATCTTGTAGATCGGCATCCATGGTAATAATAACTTCACCTTCGGCCGCTTCAAAACCAGTGTCGAGGGCTGCTGACTTTCCATAGTTCCTGCGAAACTTAATTCCTTTGATATTCGGATTTTTTGCTCCCAATTCCTCAATCATTTCCCAAGAACCATCCTTACTGCCATCATCAATAAAAATGACTTCATAACTCAAAGAATTAGCTACACAAACACGATTTATCCAATCAGATAATTCGGGTAGCGACTCTTTTTCATTGAGCAATGGAATAATTATGGAAACTTGTAGATTCATTTAGAGTTCAAAGATGAGAAAATATTTCAACGAAGAAAATTAATGAAGGTTACAATTCAAACCATTCAAATACCTTATTAAATAATTTTTAGC
>CAMBFX010000139.1 GCA_945865695.1 Chryseobacterium gleum
CCAAATTTCATACCAACACGTGGGTAGGTATGTCCTTTAGCCGCATTGAATTCATCAACTAGCTCAATATAGAAACACCACATGCGCATAAAATCATAAACGAGAATGATTTTTTGGTTTTCTTCGGTTACATAATCATTCATTAAACATTTGTTCATCACAAACGGGCTATCATTTTTTTCGCTCATATCGAGCAAGGTAATTTCTTGGCCTTTGTCCCAATTATCATTGCTGATGTAATAGGAACTCATAACGCCTCCTCCAAATTCAAATGCTTCTACAATACAATTGTAAAATTCTTCGAAAGTTTGATCTGGACGAATTTCAATATCTCTGAAAATATCATCCGTGGTGTCTATTAATACTCTGAATTTAAAAATGTTCATGTTGGAACGTTTTTAGTTTTTAATTTTTAGTTTTTCGTAGTTTTTATTGATTAATGATTATTTATTATTACTCTCTGCGTTAGTGAAAGAGTTGTGTAACAAATATTCAATAATCAATTATCATTTCTTCATTCACTCTCACTTTGTATTTCTTCATTGCCAACTGTAATCTGCCTATTGAGAACTGGTAACTGCCAACTTCTTCAAATCTTCCTCTTCAATCCCAATTTCTCGCCTAAATTAAGCATAAACTTAAATGCTTCGTCATAGTCGTTTTTAATTTCTCCGTCTAAAATTCCTTCTCTTATTGCATTCTTAATATCTCCCACTTCTCGACACGGTTGAATGCCAAAAGTTTCCATAATGATTTCACCAGTGATGGGTGGTTGCCAATTGCGCAATTTATCTCGTTCTTCTACTTCTTTCACGAATTCTCTTACCTTTTGAAATCGTTGCAAATAACGTTCTTCTTTGGCTTTGTTCTTGGTGGTGATATCCGCTTCACATAGTGTCATTAAATCATCGAGGTCTTCACCTACTTCGTATAATAATCTTCGTACAGCTGAGTCTGTAATAGAATCAATGGTTAAGGCAATCGGACGCAAATGAAGAAAAACTAGTTTCTGCACATATTTCATTTTATGATCCAAGGGCAATTTTAATCGTTGAAAAATTCCAGGAACCATTCTTGAACCTAAATCTTCATGTCCGTGAAATGTCCAGCCATGATCTGGTGAATATCGTTTGGTAGGAGGTTTGGCAATATCATGAAGAATGGCCGCCCATCGCAAATAGAGATTATCAGTATTAGGTGCGATATTATCCAAAACTTGCAATGTATGATAGAAATTATCTTTGTGTGCGTGTCCGTTTATTTTTTCTACTCCGTGAAGTTTGGCCATTTCTGGAAAAATAATTTGGATTAATCCCGAATCAAAAAGATAATTAAATCCAATGGATGGAATAGGCGAGAGGATAATTTTATTCAGCTCATCAATGACTCTTTCTTGAGAAATAATTTTTATTCTTTCTTTATTTCTTTTGATGGATTCGAAAGAATCTTTTTCAATTTGAAAATTGAGTTGTGAGGCAAAACGAATAGCGCGCATCATTCTCAAAGGATCATCCGAATAAGTGATATCGGCATCGAGAGGTGTGCGAATGATTTTATTTTCGAGATCCGAAATTCCATTGAAAGGGTCAACTAATTCGCCATAATTTTCTTTATTCAAACTAATCGCCATAGCATTAATGGTAAAATCTCTACGGTTTTGATCGTCTTGTAAAGTTCCATTTTCTACAATGGGTTTTCTTGAATCTTTGTTATAGGATTCTTTTCTTGCGCCTACAAACTCCAAATCGTAATCACCCATTTTGAGCATTGCGGTTCCGAAATTTTTAAAAATATTTACTTTAGAATTGTATTTTTTTCCTACTTCTTGCGCTAAATCAATTCCGCTACCAATAGTCACAAAATCGATATCCTTGCAAGGTCTTTCGAGAAGATAATCTCTTACAAATCCTCCTACCACATACGTAGAAATATTTTTTTCTTGAGAAATGTCTGCTACCAATCGAATTTCATTGTGATGAATGGCATCGATGGTTTTTTTAGGGACGTATGATGGAAATTTCGCCATTGTTTTTTAATCGAACGATAGAAGAAGAAGGATTTCTTTTTTTATCATCATGGCGCAAATTTACAATATGATCCACTGACTTTTTTATCTTTTCTGAAATTTCCTCGAAAATAGCTGGAGATTTTTCTCCTGAAAGGTTGGCAGAGGTGGAAACCAGTGGTTTTTTGAGTTTACGAATAAGCATTTTACAAAATGGATCAGTCGTTATTCGGATAGCAATGGTATTATCAGGTCCAATCAATTCGGGAGGCAGATGATACGGTTTATCATAGATAATAGTGAGTGGTTTTTCGGTCATTTCCATTAAATCCCAAGCAAGGGCTGGCACATCACTCACATATTTCATTAACATTTGATCGCCATCTACCAATAGAATGAAGCTCTTTTCGTTGGGACGATTTTTTATTTCAACTATTTTTTGAATAGCTTGAACATTGGTAGCATCACATCCTATTCCCCAAATAGTTTCGGTAGGATAGAGAATGGTTCCTCCTGTTTCAAGAATTTTTAAGGCTGATTCTACGTCTGCGTGCACAAAAATTATTTTCTGATGATTAATTTTTCAATTTCCATTGAACCATTTTCTTTTTCAATCATCAAGTGATAAATTCCATTAGAAAGTTCATTGGTAATTATTGAATGGAATTCTTTCCCATTTATGTTTTGAGTAAAAATAATTCTTCCAGCAATATCAATCAACGAAACTTTTTTCATCGGTTCACTCGCTATTAAAGTGAAATTACCATCATTTGGATTAGGATAAACTTGTATAGAATTTTCTAGAGTAATTTCATTGGTTGATAATATTCCTTCTGATATACTGAAATTATCTAATCCACCTTCGGCTAAGTTTCCTCCTTGAGTATTCCAATCGGCCACGCGAGCGATTAATCGCATATTAGCGGTTGGTGTAATTAATGCATTAATATCAAAAGCTTTATTCAGCCAAGTAAATAATGTTCCGTTATTGGCAGTGATGGCTTCAAAACGAACGGTTGTTGAACCATTACTTAAAAAGATTTGAAGTGAATCGTTGGGAGCGCCATTTGCAAATGTATTGGCAAACCAACTAGAATAATTCAAATAAGGATTGGTGTAAGTAGTTAAATCAAATAAAGGAGATGTTAAAATAGTAGCAGCGCTATCCACGTCATCCGTTCCAGCGTTTCCACCTAGATTGCCTGTAACAAAAGCATAATTTCCACAGTCAAAATTTACATCTTCATTGGGATTTATATAGTTTGATCCTTGCGTAGTTCCAACTGGAATGGCTCTTTCCCAAATTCCGCGAGGCGCTTGTCCGCTAATTGTCCAACCAAAATTAAATGTAAAGTCATCATAAATTCCTTTATCCAAACCAACGGTTACAGAAGAATTGGTATTATCGAAATTATTTCCAGTAGAACAATTGGTGATATAACCCCATTTGCCAGCTGCAAAATCATACACACCATCATAAAATTGAGTGATAGAAAAATCGCCATTAGCATCTGTTGTTGCATTATAATTGTAGGTGCTATTTTTTATTTCTACTTTTGCATTAGCAATTCCAATTAAAGTGGCATTGTCTTGAACACGTCCGGTAAATGTAATGGTAGGCAATGGAACTAATTGTACATTTTGTGTGGTAATAGTATTGGTAGATAAAGCCAAATTAAAAACGGTATCTGTATAATATCCGGCTTTTGAATAGCGAATATTATAACTTCCGGGAGTTAATAATCCATTTCCATATTCGCCTATTCCATTGGTAAGATCATTAATATTTTGAGTTAAAATTTCAATGGATGCTCCAGAAATTACTTGTGAATTAGAAGCGTCTGTAACCACTCCATTTAAATAGCAGCCGCGTTGATAGTTTGGAGCAAGTACAAATAAACCTTCTTCCATATCTGAAATAATTAAATTTCCAGAAGGAAAATAGGGATAAACACCCCAAGCACCATTGAAACCATTACCTGCAAATGGACTCGTATCAAAATTTCCAACTTCTACCATCATATTGGGATATTGCACATCGTGAATGGTAACACCACTTCGATAATAAGATGTAATTACATAGCCATTTAATTGATAAGTATTGTGAGGAATTACTCCTGTGCCTGGGTCATGCTGCGCACGATCTACTTCTTTAATATCGGTTGGATTTGAAACATCATAAGCGCCAATAAATGCACCCGAAACTTCATCGGTAGTGAATAAAAAATTTCCATTATCACTCAACCAGGTGTTATGTGTAAAATTGTTAGGTGTGTTTTGCGTTCCTAATAAAACAGGATTGGCTTTATCGCTAATATCCACAATTGAAAAGAATCCATCTAGAATATGTCCGGCATACAAAGTATCTCCTCTTCCAAATGAATCATGTACATACCAATTATCAAAAGTTCCAACTTCAGTAGGATTGGTTGGGGAAGTATTTAAATCATAAAAAATAACGCCACCGTTACCAACGTCAGTTCCATGAAGATAAAGAATTCCGTTTTCATCAATGAATAAACTATGTGCGGTTTGAAATTGATTTCCTGGATCTCCAAAAAAATAGGTAACCGGCAAATTGGAACTTCCAGGTAGTGGTGAAAGATCGATGATCATCAATCCATCTGTTTCCTCTGTTGAAATGTAGGCGTAATCACCATACGTTTTCACTTCACGCCAAATGGTATTGGAGCCAGATTCATAAAATATTTCGGTAGGATTGGTTGGATTTGCTAAACTTGCGATGGACACTCCGTCTTCTGTTCCAACGATTGCATATTCAATTCCGGTTTCATCGGTATATCCCCAAAGATTAGAAAGGTTCGAACCATGAAGTGCTTGATAATCTAAATTCCCAACAAAAGAGATATTTGTTTGTGCATTTGCCATTGTTGTGATGACAGAAAAAGCAAGTAATAATTTACGCATGTAGATTGTTTTAGTCTTCCTAAATGTAAATAAAATAAATCAGGTGCGTGGAATTGATTGAAGTATTGGTTATATGAAAAATAGACGTGTTTGAAAATGAGCAATTAATGTTCTCTAAGTAGCTCTTTAAGTTTTTTCAAGGAGGCTTTATTCTCGGGATTATTGATGGAATTAATGACAATTCTTTTTTCTAATTTGGTCAAATGCCAGCTCAATGAAACATTGTCTTTTTTAATTTCTTTTCGAAGATTGAAGTTTAAAACTTCTAGATCTACACCCATCCATTCTTTGGCATACATCAAATGTTGATCATTTTCATAATCTTGTGTATAGAAAATATTATCTAATACATTTCCAGCAGGACGCGTTAATCGTTTAACCACAGAGTTTTTTGAATCGAGAACGGCCACTTCTTTTTGTCGATCACGAATTTGAATGATGATTACACCAGAAGTATTTTTATTGATCCATTCTTTAAATTCATAAATGTATTTCAATGCAATTTGAATTCCGTAGTTATCACGAATACCAGCATCCATTACTTCAATTTGTGGCTCGCTTGGCAATGAAACCATAGGCATCACATAGGGAAAGGTAGCGCCCATTCTTAATGCAGAGGTGAATCTTAAATTTAATGCATTTTGTTTAGCAAACATTTTTCTGAATTCAATAAATTCATAGGAAGATTCTAATGGTGCGCCAATAGTAGAAGAAACATTAGTAAGATAGGAAATGGGTTGTGAAGAAATCAATAATCTTCTTCCGTCATTGGTGATGGTTGGAGCTATAACTAACATGGGTATTTTCGCCTCTTCTTCAGGAATAATATATTCATAAAGTCGCTTGTCAAGAATAGAATTCGTATTCCTATTGAAATGCTTTTCAAAAATATACCCTCGATCTTTGGTATACGTATAGGGCCCATCTGTAAAAGTTTGATAGCGAATAAAAATATCATTAGTAGCAATAGTAAATGCTACTGGGTTTAAAAGATCTGATGAGATTTTATCAAGATGTTTTCTATCGTGAATCTCCTCAATTTTCTTTTCTTCTTTCATCAAGCATAATTCTCTAAAATAGGCTGCGCCTAACATTCCACCTGAGGAACCTGAAATTAATTGAGTATGTTGTCGAAATTGTCCGTTTGTTGCGCTATCCAAATGATTTAATACATGTAATGTCCATAGTGAAGAACGAATTCCTCCTCCCGAAGTACAAATGATAATCATTTTAGGTTTAGCATTTAATTCAGCACCGGGTTGGTGATTATTTTTCGATTTCCAATTATTTAAAATTCCTTCAGTACGCATATGATCTTTTTGATGACTCAAAGTATCATCAGCCATTGATTTTATATTTTCTACACTGTATTCTGCTAACTCATTGCTATAATCTAAACCATAAGCAAAATTTTTATAAGCGAAAAGCGCGGTGTGTTGGGATAAATAATTGAGTAGAAAAAGTAGAGCGATAATGAAAGAAAGTGTCCAGCCCCTCATCCAGGAATAGATAGCAGAAATGAGCATGACAATAATGGTGAAAAGCAAAACTAAACTTGCAGCTGCTGGTATTAGGAATGTTTCATATTCGCGAAAAGAACCTAATAACAAGAATGAAATAATCATTGCAATTTCAAAAATCGAAGCATTAATACTAGTTTGTGAAAATACTCTTTTTAAAACATCCGCATCATAATGTTTACTTTCTCGAGCTAATTTGATTTTATAAGGAGAATTTAAATAGGTGGTTACTTTCCAGCCACTTTCCGTTTTAAAAATTTCATACCATTTTACTTTTCGGTGAAGGGTGGTATTTATATTTTTCGCATGGTATTCTTTTTCCATTTCTTCTTCTGATTTACCAGTCAATTGACTTAAATCTTTACTGGTTTTGAAAAAATAATACATCGAGAATACATAGAAAATAAACATCCCTGTAATGAATCCGATCATATTTAAAATGACCATAGGTACAGAAACTAACTCATTATCGATTTGAAATGTAGAAGCAGAAATTAGATATACGATGACAAAAATGGCTGGAATTAGAAAATTATTCAAGGAGAATTTATAAAATGGTCGAGAAATGGTAGCAATAAAAGTAAATTTAAATCCATGCATAACATAGCTGTACATATTGTAGGCCATAACAAATCCCCCAAAAGAAAATCCGAGAATGGCATGTGAAAAATAATTTACTTCACCTAAATATTCAGGGTAGAGAAACAGGTAAAGAAGTCCATATTTTTTACCAATGAATCCGGTAACCATACCAAATAAAAGCACCCAGATAACAATAAAAAAGTGACTTCGCTTAAGATGCAGAAGCAAAAGTTGAAAGGGGAAGAAATAAAATATCCTCTCAAACCTGTTATTTGGATGTGGTTGAGGAGTCATCTTTTTTGTTTTAATTGGTATACGATGAAGTACAGGATTTGTTCCTGTAATTAGTGTGCGGTTCTCGCTTTAACGTAATCGGTGACTAAGTAAGCAATCATTTTGGCGGATAAATCTGCTTTTCCAGGAATTAAATCGGGAGAACCTTCGGCTAAATGAAAGTATTTTGTTTTGAAATTAAGGGCAACATGATTTACCATGATTCTAGCATCATTTTCGGTGAATCCAGAAGGTGTTGCAGCACTAGATGGAAAACCAATGATAGAATCGAGGTCAAATTCAAAACCAAATGCTTTTCCACCTGTGGCTTCAAAAATTTCTTCGAAACATTCTTCCCAAATGATTTCACCTTTAAGCCAGTTTTCAAAGGAGTAGTATTTTAATTTATCGTTTAATTTAAATTGATCTAAAATAAATTGAGAATTATAGTTCTCATGCATACCCAAAACAATATAATTTTCTAAGTATTTTTCTTTTAAGGCAAATGAAAAACCATTTCCACTGTGTCTTCCATCATTCCAATCTCTTAAATCGGCATGTGGATCGATGTTAATGCAATTCATAGGTCTTCCTAATCCTTTTGAAGCGCCTTTGAGTAAGGGAAAAGAATTGTTATGGCCTCCACCGATTACAATAGCTTCTTTACCTGATTTTATTATTGCTTCAATTATTGGAGCAACACGATTATCAATTTCAGCAGTTAAATCTCTTAATTTTTCGGTGGAAGCATTATTTGATTGCTCCATCAAATCAACTAAGTCAATTTCTCCTAAAACTAAAACAGAACTTGCATCAAAAAACTCATTATGTTGAACGTTACAAATTTTCTGGATGGCTTTTTCCCACATTTTGGATGCGCCCGACAATCCTAAATTGGCTCGGATACCAATGTCTTCTGGTATTCCCAATAATACAAAACGTGCCGATGATTT
>CAMBFX010000140.1 GCA_945865695.1 Chryseobacterium gleum
GTTATTAAGAAAAAAATAAACCATCTATTTCGGTTGAAGGATAAATTAATTTTACGCCAATGTCAACCATTCGGAAACTTGCTTCTCAAACTGCGATCTACGGATTAAGTAGTATCATCGGGCGCTTTCTGAATTATCTTTTAGTTCCGCTTCATACAAGTGCAGCTGTTTTTACCCTCGAGCAATATGGTATCATCACCGAAATGTATGCTTACGTTTCTGTATTGGTAATTCTATTAACCTATGGGATGGAAACCGCTTTCTTTCGGTTCTATACTAGAGAGGAACTCGATAAAAATAAAGTATACTCCACTGCATTATGGTCGGTGATGATTACCACCGCCTCTTTCATTTTTCTCTGCTATATTTTTGCTCAACCCATTGCCAATGGTTTGCATTATAATAATCATAAAGAGTATGTGATTTGGTTTGCTATTATTGTGGGTCTCGATGCTGTTTCATCAGTGGCTCTAGCAAAATTGCGTGCACTCCATAAAGCAGTGAATTTTGCATTCATCAATCTTTCTAATGTTGCTATCAATATCGGATTAAATTTATTTTTCTTGGCTTATTGTATGCCGATGTACAAATCAGGAAATATAAATTGGCTGGTTGAAACATTTTACAATCCAAACATTGGAGTTGGATATGTATTTATTGCTAATCTCATTGCTAGCATTGTTAAATTTCTATTGCTTATTCCTTATTATTTTGATTTAAAATTCGGAGTCAATAAATCCTATTTAAAACAAATGTTGATTTATGGCTTGCCCTTACTTTTTGCTGGTTTAGCTGGAATTATCAATGAAACATTAGATAGAATCATGCTCAAACAAATGCTAATAGATGATTTGGGAGAGGTAAAAACGTTAGAGTTAATTGGGATTTACGGTGCCGTTTATAAAATTTCTATCATTATCACCCTTTTTATTCAGGCTTTTCGTTTTGCCGCTGATCCATTTTTCTTTGCGCAGGAAAAAGAAAAAAATTCTAAAGAAACTTATAGTAAAGTGATGACCTATTTTGTTATCGTTTGTGCTATAATTTTTCTCGGTGTAATGCTTTATATTGATGTGATAAAATATTTCATTACTAATGATGCCTATTGGGTGGGATTGCATATTGTGCCTTATTTGCTTTTTGCTAATATCTTTCTCGGGATATATTACAATCAATCCATTTGGTATAAACTCAGTGGGCAAACGATGTATGCAGTTTATTTGGCCATTTTCGGGGCCGCCATCACCATCACTTTAAATATTATTTGGATTCCGTTGATCAATTATACCGGCTCTGCCTATGCTACTTTTATCTGTTATGGCTCAATGATGATTGTTTCTTACTTTCTCGGACAAAAATATTATCCAGTTCCCTATAAAATCGGAAAAATAATTTTCTATTTAGGATCTGCTTGGCTTTGTTATTATGGTTCTACCTTTTTACCAGCAATGGAATTCTCTGTTTTATTTAGTATTAAAACGGTGATTTTTCTGTCCTATTTATTTATGATTTATCTTGTTGAAAGGAAGTCATTGAAAGACGCTGTTAATTGAATTAATTTATTTGCAAAATAGTTCCAATTTCCCTATATTTACATGATGGAAAAATCAATTAAAATAATAGGACTAAAAGAGAAACAGTCTGATTATGCCTTTTGGATTTCAAAAACGGATGAAGAGCGACTTTCTGCTATTGAATTATTAAGACAGCAATACATAAATTATACTCAAAATGTTCAGCAAGGATTTCAAAGAGTTTGCAGAGTTATTAATCAAAAACAAAGTTGAATATTTAATTGTTGGAGGTTATGCAGTCGGTATACACGGACATCCAAGATATACTGGAGATCTTGATATTTGGCTAAATCCGACACCTGAGAATGCAGAAAAAATCTTGGTTTGTGTCAATGAATTTGGATTTGGATCGTTTAAACTTACTCGTGAAGATTTTACAAAAGAAAATAATGTTATTCAGCTTGGATATCCGCCATTAAGAATCGATTTATTGACAAATATTGATGGAGTTAATTTTTCTGAATGTATTAAAAACAAAAAAGATGTTGAGATTTCAGGTTTAACAATCAATTTTATTGGTTATGATGATTTGGTGAAAAATAAAAAATCAACAGGAAGACATAGAGACCTAGACGATTTAGAAAATATGAAAGGATAAATTATTTTTCTCTCCTCTTTTTATAAGCCACAATTCCCCACCAAGTGAGTCCAATTAAAACAATAAATCCTGCTAATGCATAATACCAATTGATGTATTGCTTCATCACAATCACAAAAATGATGGAAAATAAAAACAAAGTAGCCACTTCATTCCACACTCTTAATCTTATTGAAGTAATCGAATAAATATCGTTCTGAAGTTTATTGTAAATCGAATGACAAATAAAATGATAAACAATTAAAAGAATTACCAATCCCAATTTCACATGCATAAACGGCATTTTCAATAAAGCAGGATTATAAATTAATAAAGAGGTGCCAAAAATTACCGTTAAAATCATCGATGGCCAAGTGATGCCGTACCAAAGTGGACGAGCATTCTTTTTATATTCCTTCAATAAAATACTTCTATCGGGTTCGGGCTTTAAATTACTTTCTACTTGATAAATAAAAATTCGAACGATATAAAATAATCCGGCAAACCAAGTGACCATGAAAATAAGATGCAGCGACTTTAGAATGGGATAGGTCATGCCACAAATGTATAAAATACTGCATTGATTGTCTAACAATTTCACAACCCTAGAAAGTAATTCCCTTATCTTTGTTGCATGAAAAAATCAAAAACCCCAAAAGAATCGTTATCAGTTACCACAAAAATGGTTCTTCCCAATGATACAAATCCTTTAGGAAATTTATTTGGTGGCCAACTTTTGGCTTGGATGGATGAAATTGCGGCTATTTCTGCACATCGTCATTGTAAAAGAGTAGTGGTTACCGCCTCTATCAATCATGTTGCTTTTCAAATGCCCATACAGCAAGGGGCATTTGTAACTTTAGAGGCAAAAATCTCTCGTGCATTTAATAGTTCGATGGAAATTTATGTGGATGTATTTGTAGAAGATCATATCACCGGGGAAAGAAAAAAATGCAATGAAGCAATTTATACTTTTGTGGCAGTAGATCAAAATGGATCACCAATTGAAGTTCCTGAATTAATTCCCGAAACACCAGAAGAATTACATCGTTTTGAAGGCGCTTTAAGAAGAAAACAATTGGCATTGATTTTAGCTGGGAAAATGAAACCAAATGATGCTTTTGAATTAAAAGCGCTTTTCGAGAAGTAAGTTGATTTTTGTTTCATCTTGTTTATTCATACAGTCAAAATGCTTTTTCGGGCAAGATGGAAATCCAATTTTTGAACAAGGCCTGCATTTCAAATTTTCCACTTCAACACAATCATATAACTCTTTTTGTTTGGGCAAATAAGGATACATACCAAATTCTGGAATGGTATTTCCCCAAATAGAAACTATCGGTTTTTTAAACGCAGATGCAATATGCATCAGCCCTGTATCGTGTGTTAAAACTACTTTTGATTTTGAAATTACATAAGCAGATTGACGAAGAGAAAGTTCTCCGCAATAATTCAAAATAGATCTATTTTTTAATGAGGAAATTATTTTCAAAGCTGTTTCCTTGTCTTCTTTTCCTCCTAATAAAACAACCGGATGATTGATAGCTGAAAGTAGCGAAATCATTTTTTCTACTGGTAAACGCTTAGTGGCAAATTGAGCTCCTATAGCAAAAGCAATAAAATTAGTTGGAAATTCAATGGGCAATTCAAAGTGATCTTCCTTTGAAATAAAAAAATCTAATCCCTTTTCATCATTTACTATTCCTAATTTTTTAATCGCATCAAAATAACGATCCACAATATGTTTATCTGGTAAAAAACCTTTTCTTTTAGTATTTACCGTCAACCATTTTTCAAGGTTAATTTTATTGAAAGAAATATTATTGCGAAACAAGGAAGCCTTTAGTTTAGCCGTTCGAATATTTTTATGAAGATCAATTACTAAATCATATTTTTCCTTTTTAAGAATAGAAATCACCTCATCCGTTGATTTTGAAAAGGTGATTAAATGATCAATAAAAGGATTTAACTCTAAAATACCTTTGAAAGTTTCCTTCGTTAGAATATGTATTTCTGAATTAGGCAATTGCTGTTTCAAACAACGAATAACAGGAGTAGTTAAAACGATGTCGCCAATGGAACTAAAACGAAGTAAAAGTATTTTCACATTTTAAAAATAAAAAACCCCGATGAATCACCGGGGCTTTTAGGATAACTAAATTGAAATTATTCTTGTGTGAAAGTAATAATTGTAATATCATTAGCTGAACCAGACTTCAATTTTAAATCCTTGTTCTTTAGCATAACAATTGTTGAAGTATCTCCGTCTGTATCAGAGTCACCTGTAGTAACGGTCTTCAACATTTCCTTGCTCTCCACAAATTCCCATGTTCCAGTGTCCGTATTTGACAAAGAACTAAATGTAAAAACAGAGGTCCAAGTTCCGTCTTTATCAATAGTTTGAGTATAAGTTGAACCTGAAGGTAAAAAAGATGATGTAACATCACTTCCATTATATTCAACTTTAACTGCTTTCCATTCACCCGCTAAACGCGCTTTTTTAGAGCGAAGTGATAAATTTGCGCCTTCTTCATATTTGTTACAAGAAGATAATAAAAGAGATCCGATAGCAAGTACTGCGATCATTGTTTTAAATAAGTTTTTCATTTTTTGATTTTTTTTGATTGGCACAAAACTAACCATTTTAGATTGCTACAACCTATTATTATTGTGTTAATGTTATTGCTTAAATACAAAATAAAGTTAAAAATATTTTCTGCATAATAGTGCTATGCTTTTGATTTTCTGTTGATTGGGTAGCTTTTGAAACCACCGTTGAATCCTTAACTTTGACCCATGTTCATCGATACACATACCCATCTTTTTGCCGAAGAATTTGATTTGGATCGAAATGAGATGATTCAACGTGCCAAAAACGCGGGAATTTCAATGTTAATTCTTCCCAATATAGATGTAGAAACAATTTCCCGTTTAAATAAAACAGTAAGCGAAAATCCAGAAATTTGTTTCCCTCTCTTAGGATTACATCCCTGTTCAGTGAATGAAAATTACATGGCTGATTTAAAAATTATTCGAGAAGAAATAGATAAAAATAAACCAATTGGAATTGGTGAATGTGGAATCGATTTGTATTGGGACAAAACATTTTTAGCGGAACAAAAACAAGCTTTAAAAATTCAAGCTGAATGGGCCAAAGAATTAAAATTGCCTCTTATTATTCATGCAAGAGAATCTTTCCAAGAAATATTTGAAGTTTTAGATGAAATAAATGATGAAAATTTAACCGGTATTTTTCATTGTTTTACGGGCAAAGAAAAAGAAGTCGAAAAAATCCTCCATTATGGCGGTTTTAAATTGGGAATTGGTGGTGTGGTGACCTACAAAACCTCTCATCTTCCAGATCTTCTTCCTTCAGTAGATTTAAAAAATATTGTTTTAGAAACCGATTCTCCCTATTTACCTCCTGTTCCTTATCGTGGAAAAAGAAATGAAAGTGCCTATTTAATAAAAGTAGCCGAAAAATTGGCTGAAATTTATCAATTACCTTTGGAAAAAATTGAAGAAATTAGCTCGAGAAACGCAACGGAATTATTCAAATTATGAAAAAAACTTCTATTCAATTAATTTATACAGGCGGAACCATCGGAATGATGCAAGATGCAGCCACCAAACAATTAGTTCCCTTAAATTTTGAACATCTTTCGGCTCAATTGCCAGAGTTAAAACAATTCGATTTTACAATTGATGTGGTTTCATTTGAAAAACCCATCGATTCTTCGAATATGAATCCCGAAATCTGGATTAAATTGGCTAAAATGATTGGAGATACTTATGATAAATACGATGGATTTGTCATACTTCATGGTTCAGATACGATGGCTTATACGTCTTCTGCCCTTTCTTTTCTATTGGAGAATTTGAATAAACCGGTTGTTTTGACAGGCTCTCAATTGCCCATAGGAATGATTCGAACAGATGGAAAAGAAAATTTAATTACCGCCTTAGAAATTGCTGCTGCCAAAACAGAAAACGGAAATCCAGTTGTTCCAGAAGTATCTGTTTATTTTGAATATCGTTTGCATCGTGGAAACAGAACAAGTAAAGTAAGTGCAACCAATTTTGATGCATTTCTATCCGGAAATTATCCTTTATTAGCAGAAGCAGGAGTTTCCATTAGCTATAATCATTCGGCTATTCGAAAGATAAATGATAAAAAATTAATTGTTCACGATAAATTAAATAATGATATTCTCATTTTAAAAATTCATCCAGGAATAAATCCAAACTATCTCGATTCCATGGCAGAAATAAAAAATTTGAAAGGAATTATTTTAGAAACATTTGGATCAGGAAATGCCACTACCGAAAAATATTTTATTGATTTTATTAAAAAAATGATTGCCAAAAATGTGATTATTTTAAATTGCACCCAATGTTATTCCGGAAGCGTAACGATGGGAAAATATGAAACGAGTATTCAACTAAAAGATGCTGGAGTAATTAGCGGAGGAGATATGACGACAGAAGCTGCGGTGACTAAAATGATGTTGCTTTTAAGTAAGGATGAAAATTTAGCTCAAATTAAACAATTATTTGAAAAGGATTTTTGTGGAGAAATATCTATTGCAAAACCTTAGTTTTTCAAGGTTTAAATAATTTGGCGGAGAGGGCGGGATTATTTTATGATCCCAAAAAGAGGGAAGGCTCAAACAAATTAAGCCCCGCATACCATAGGTCAAATCTTAGCCCAGATGAGTTTTCTTTGTTTATTTGGGGTTTGATACCCTCTCACATTAAAAACGAGCAACAAGCGAAAGAAATCAGGGAATATACACTTAACGCTAGATCGGAAACCATATTTGAAAAACCTTCTTTCAAAGAAAGTATTCGTGAAAGACGTTGTTTAATAGCAGTTACAGGATTTTTTGAATGGATGGAATTCAAATCAAAAAAATATCCTCATTATATTTTCTTGAAGGACGAGGAACAATTTGCGTTAGGCGGAATTTGGGATGAATGGACAAATTCAGAAACCGGAGAAAAAACTAATTCTTTCTCCATTGTTACTACCGAAGCAAATCCAATGATGGAAAAAATCCATAACTCAAAAATGAGAATGCCTTTGATTTTAGGTCAGAATGAACGTGAAGAATGGATACGGAGTGATTTAAAGGAAAATGACATTGTCGAATTGATGAAGCCATTTGACGAGAATAAAATGGATGCCTTTACTATTAGCCGAAGGATTACAAGTAGAACAGAAAATCCGAATTCTGAAGAAGTTTTAAATAAAGTGGCATATCCTGAATTGATGAATGAACAGCAGAGCTTGTTTTAATTCATTTCATTGGCTTAATCGCAGTAGAAATATCATTATTTATGATTAATAAAAAAATTGAATTTATTTATTGGTTTTCTTTCTATAATAACGAATCATCTAGTGTAAGATATAGGGCAACATATCCTCTTGATAATTTCGAAAAGGTGAAGGGGGTAAAATACTATCATATTATTCCAAGTTATTCTATTAAGGAAATCCTAAAATTTAGTAGAGCATATTTTTCAGCTCTTTTCTTTAGAAAAAGAAATTCATTAATAGTTATTCAAAGAGTCCAATCTAATTTTATTTATTCAAGACTTTTGAAAATTCTCATTTATTTTCGAAATCAAAATTCTATTTATGATATTGATGATGCGGATTATCTAATAATTAATCCGAATACAATTTATTATTTTGCGAAAAGATGTGATAAAGTCTCTGCGGGAAGTAAACAAATCGAATCACACTTAAAACAATTTAATTCAAATATTATTCATATTACATCTCCAATTGTAGACTTAGGAATTGTGAAACAAAACAAGAGTAACATTTTCACAATTGGTTGGATTGGGGATTTTAGTGGCGGACATAAGGA
>CAMBFX010000141.1 GCA_945865695.1 Chryseobacterium gleum
TGTTTTTTGATTTCATTAACTTACAAAAAAAATTAAACCATTATTTTATCCTATTTCCAATCTTGGCAAATTATTTGTATGTTTGATTTCATAAAAAAACAGAAACTATGCGAAAAATATGGATACCAATTGTTGCAATTGGATTAACACTAGCCAGCTTTAAAGGCTGTGATGTGGTAGAAAGTGCAAATACCATTTTAGGAGGAACAACTGCTGGCCAAAAGCCCGGCTTAACCAATGATGAAGTAATTAAAGGTTTGAAAGAAGCTTTAGCTGTTGGAACAAATAATTCATCCACTTTAACTTCAAAAACCGATGGATTTTTCAAAAACGATCGTATTGTTCTTCCTTTCCCCGAAGATGCGATTAAAGTAAAAGAAAAAGCCATTCAATTAGGAATGCAAGATAAGGTGGACAAATTTGTTTTAACTCTTAATCGTGCTGCTGAGGAATCAACAAAGGAAGCTGCTCCCATTTTCTTGAAAGCAATTACGGACATGTCGATTGGTGATGGATTTAATATTTTGAAAGGTGCAGATAATGCAGCCACTCAATATTTAACTGATAAAACATCAGATCCTTTATATGCAGCATTTAAACCGAAAGTAAAAGATGCTATTGCTAAAGTTGAATTAACTAAATATTGGGAACCACTAGCAACTGCTTACAACAAAGCAATGAGATTAACTGGTGGAGATCCAGTAAATACAGATTTAGAAGATTATGTAACCAAGAGAGCTATCAAAGGTTTATTTACTTTGATTGCTGATGAAGAATTAAAAATCCGTAAAGATCCTATTGCTCGTGTGAGTGATATTTTAAAATCGGTTTTTGGAAGCTTGGATAAGTAAAAACAAATATGATTTATTGATTTAATGATTTATTGAAATATTTTAACCTCTTCGATGTGAAAATTGAAGAGGTTTTTTTATTTAAAAATTTTAAAATAAGTATAAATACGTAGGATTTTTTACTTATGTATAATTGAGTTTTATCTTTTAGTTTTGGCGCAAAAAATACACATCAAAACTAATGCATCAAAACAAAAATTCAATTCAAGTATCGGATGAAACAATTATTCATCAAATTTACCTTATTCGAGGTCAAAAAATAATGCTCGACCGCGACCTAGCTAAGCTTTATGATGTTGAAACCAAATCGTTAAAGCAATCCATAAAACGTAATTCACTTCGATTTCCATCAGATTTTATGTTTGAAATGTCAGATCAGGAGTTTATCAATTGGAGGTCACAATTTGTTGCCTCCAATTCGGATAAAATGGGTTTGCGATATAAACCTTTTTGCTTTACCGAACAAGGTGTCGCCATGCTATCATGTGTATTGCATAGTGAATATGCAATTAAGATGAGTATTAGAATCATTCGTGTTTTTACCAGAATACGTCAAATGATGTTAGACAACACTGAACTTAGATTATCATTGGAAGAACTTAGAAAAAAAACAGAAAATAATACTAAAAATATAGAATTAGTATTTCAATATTTTGACGAGTCTATTGAGAAGAAAGAAAATCCAAATCCAAGAAAAAAAATTGGGTATAAAATACCAAAAAAGTAAAAGTGAAATCTTTATTTATCGGTTAAGCCAAAGCCCCTTTCTGCTCTTTCACTTTCTCACTATTCAAATACTCATCATAAGTCATTTGTTTATCGATAATGCCGTTTTCTATTAATTCAATCACTCTTGTACCTGATGTTTGCAATAATTCGTGGTCATGAGAAGTGAGCATCATCGTGCCTTTGTAATCTACCAATGAATTATTCAAAGATGTAATCGCTTCCAAATCCAAGTGATTTGTAGGCTCATCTAAAATTAAGAAATTAGCATTCTGCAACATCATTCGCGACATCATACAACGTACTTTTTCTCCTCCTGAAAGGACTTTACACGACTTCAAACTTTCTTCACCACTGAACAACATTTTACCTAAAAATCCACGAACATAATCTTCGTCTTTATTAACGGAATATTGACGCAACCAATCCACTAATGATAAATTTTCATTGAAAAATTCATAATTTTCATTGGGAACATGTGCATGCTTGATGGTAATTCCCCATTCAATTGTTCCAGTATCTGGTTTACGAACTCCAGCTATTACTTCTAAAAAAGCAGTGATTTCCATTGAGCCTGGACCCAAAACAACCACCTTATCTTTTCTATTTAATTTAAAATTTACATTCTTAAAAAACGTTCTTCCATCCTGTGAATAGGAAAGATTTTTTACTTCTACAATTTGATCTCCCGCTTCACGTTCTTGATTTAAGATGATGGCTGGATATTTACGAGTAGAGGGTTTAATATCTTCTAAAACCAATTTATCTAATAATTTTTTACGAGAAGTTGCCTGTTTACTTTTAGAAGCATTGGCAGAAAATCTACGAACAAAATCTTGTAATTCGGCTCTTTTATCTTCTAATTTTTTATTCTGATCTCCGCGTTGTTTTAATGCTAATTGTGATGCTTGATACCAGAATGAATAATTACCTGAGTACAAAGTAATTTTTCCGAAATCAATATCGGCTACATGCGTACAAACTGTATCTAAAAAGTGACGGTCATGGGAAACTACAATCACTGTGTTTTTAAATTCTGCGAGGAAATCTTCGAGCCAAGCGATAGTTTTTACATCCAAATCATTGGTAGGCTCATCAAGTAAAAGTAAATCAGGATTACCGAATAAAGCTTGAGATAATAAAACACGTACTTTTTGATTACCGCTGAGCTCATTCATTTTTTGGTAATGATGTTCTTCGGCAATTCCGAGGTTGCTTAACATGGTGCAAGCATCCGTTTCGGCATTCCAACCGTCCATCTCTGCAAATTCAGATTCTAATTCAGCGGCACGATTACCATCTTTCTCGCTCATCTCAGGTTTAGCATAAATCGCTTCCTTTTCCTTCATAATTTCCCATAGGCGTTTATGTCCCATGATAACGGTATCTACAATCGTACATTCATCAAATTCGAAGTGATTTTGCTTCAAAACAGCCATACGTTTTCCAGGAACCATTGCAACTGTTCCTTTGGTTGGATCTATCTCGCCAGAGAGAATCTTAAGAAAAGTAGATTTACCAGCGCCATTGGCACCAATGATACCATAGCAGTTTCCATCGGTAAAATTTACTGTTACTTCGTCAAATAAAACACGTTTACCGTATTGAAGAGTGATGTTGGAAGTTGAAATCATAAGGCAAAACCGTTATTCGTTAATCATTAAATATTTTTCGTTAGTGTCATCCTGAGTATAGTCGAAGGATGAAAACGGGTGCAAAGATAGGGAATTAATGGGAATAATTTGCTAATTTATAAATGTGTTAATTAAAGAAAGAGGGGTTGATTGTTAATGAGGAATGAAGAATATAATTTATCAAAAATGAATGATTAAAAGAGTAAAAATCAAAATAAATTGAACTTTAATCTTTTCGCAGTGTAAAGACTAAAAAACACCCTAATGAAAACCTACTTATTCGCCCTTATACTAGTTATAACTGCTAGTTTTACTAGTGCTAACTCTAAAAAAGAATCAATAGATAGAATGCCATCTAAATTTGATCGATTTGATAGTTCAATGGTTATTCATTTGTATTATGGAGGCGGAATGCATTATTATTCTGAAGATATCTATATCCGTTTTGATAGCTGCATCCGTATTGATATGTTACAAGGAAAAGATAGAATCACCAAATTTGCTATGACTCAAGAAATGAGAACTAAAGTCTTATCTATTTTACTTATCAATAACGCAGAATACATTAAACAAAGCGAGAAAGAAGATTTTGCATAGGATAAAGCTAACTAAAGCTTTTGTGTAGAAATTAATGGTAAAAAGGATTTCTGTGTTTCAGATGGTTCTTCGAGTGAAATAGCAGAAAAATCAAAAGTAAATTTTGGTAATGTATAGGATGAACTAGAGAAGTTTTCGTTGGAGTAAACAACTTAAATATCAAAAATTCGTATATTTGTATCAAACAAATAGTTTTATGAAAACAGCATTATTAAGCAGTAATTCGGGAAAATCACTCGAATTATTATTAGAATTAGCTAAGAAATTGGGAATTAAGTCAACTGTCTTGTCGGAAGAACAATTGGAAGATGCTGGATTGACGAAAGCCATGAAGGAAGGAAAGACTGGAAAACATGTTGATACGACTAAATTCATGAAATCATTGAAATGATTGTCTTAATTGATAAATCACTTGAAAAAGACGTTAAAAAGAATTCGGATACCAATCTGAATAAACAACTTTACAAAGTAATTTTAGAAATTCAAAAAGCTACAAATATTTCCGAATTGCATAATTTAAAAAAGTTGCAAGGAACAAAAAATTATTATCGAATTAGAATTGGAGATTACAGATTAGGATTAATCATTAATGGGAATAAAGTAGAACTTATTCGATTACTACACCGCAAAGAAATATATAGATTTTTTCCTTAATTAAATCTCTCTTACCACTTTTTTAAATAACAAAATCAACTTCTCCTCTGCTCTACCCGCCACTTCAATAATTTCTGCAATATTAATTGGTTTTAAATTATCGGGATCACATTCATCTGTGAGAACAGAAATAGCGGCACAAGGTAAAGACATATGATTGGCTACAATTACCTCTGGAACCGTACTCATCCCAACAGCATCTGCTCCTAATTTATGAAGAAACTTATATTCGGCAGGTGATTCTAACATCGATCCTTGAACAGCAATATAAACGCCTTTTCTGAGAGTGATATTTTCTTCGAAAGCTGCTTTTTCAATTCTCGCATTCAAATCAGGTGAATAAGCTTTGCTCATATCAGGAAATCTTGGACCTAGTTCATCGATATTTTTTCCAATCAAAGGATTAGAAGGAAGAAAATTAATATGATCACGAATCAACATCAAATCACCTTTTTTCCAATTGAGATTCATGGCACCTGCTGCATTGCTTAATAATAAAAATTGAATCCCTAATAATTTCATTACTTGGATTGGAAAAGCAACTTGCTTCATATCATATCCTTCGTAATAATGAAAACGGCCGTTCATAGCTAAAACTTTCTTTCCTTCCATGATTCCAAAAATCAATTTTCCAGATTGAAATTCTACGGTTGGCTGAACAAAACCAGGAATATTTTCATAGGGGATTTCCTTGATGATTTTTATTTCTTTCACCAGTTTTCCTAATCCGGTTCCTAATACAATTCCAATTTCGGGTTTATCTATTCCTTCAATTTTAAGAATGTCGGCAGTATGTTTTATTTGTTCGTAGGTCATTGGATATATTATTGTATTCACAGAACGAATTCGCGATGCATCGCGAATTTTACTATGTTTCTAGTTTGATTAGGTAATTTATTTGACATTGGCATGATAATATTTCAACAATTTGTCATGAGGCAATCCCAATCGATAGGCAGCATGTATATTCATAAATACAAAATACAAATTCACAATTCCATTTTCCTCGAATCTGCGAGCAGAAGTTATAATTGGTTTTTGTATGACGTCAAATTTAGAAATTTTAAAAATACGTTCTAATATTTCATTATCCTCGTAAATAATTAATTTCTCATCAAACTTTCCGCAATCTTCAAATATCTTTTTGGTGATATACATCGACTGATCTCCACCTCTGCATAAACTATTATTGAATTTAGTTAACCATGCAGTAAACTGTAGTAATTTATGGGGATGATCAAATTTCATTCGAAAACAACCTGAGGTAAATCCGTTTTTAATTGATTTCACAATCTCTTCATCAAAACCTTCGGGCGGCAATGAATCGGCATGTAAGAAATAAAGAATTTCGTTTTCACCAATTGAAGCGCCATAATTCAATTGCTTGGAACGCCCTTTTTCGGGAGCAATAACAAATTTCACATTAGAAAATTCAGAGACGATTTCCTTAGTTTTATCTGTACTATCTCCATCTACCACAAATATATTTCCAATAAAACCTTTCGATCTTTTTTGCAAAGTGGAAAGTAAAGATCCAATAACTTTTTCTTCGTTGAAAACTGGTATGATGATGTCGATGAGCAAGGAGGAAATGTATAAATTATAAATGTAAAATGTAAAATTCTGAGAATACCATGATTAGTTCGTGTTGTTGTTCATTTGTCATTTTACATTTTTCAATTTACATTAAACAGTACTTCCTTGGCAACTGGAGCCTGCTCCAGCGGTGCAACCGAAACAATGTTGCGAAACAATTATATTTCTATTGTTCAGTTTTTCCAAATTAAATTCAGAAATATGGGTTCCAACAGATTTTTCGGTGGTTAATTCTAATTGTTGATTGAAATCACAATCATAAATTTGTCCATCATATCCAATGGAAATTGTATTCTTACACATCACTCCACTCACAGCTCCAGGATTGAATGACGAAATCAATTTATCCATATAACCCGTATAATTTTCACTTTCATTTAAATAATCTAAGAAACGAGAAATGGGCATATTGGTTATACAAAACAGATAATTGAAATCAATGTCAAATTCGCTTTTTAGTGCTTTTTTAAATTCAGTCTCCAATGAAACTTGATCACCTGGCATAAACGCTCCACTTGGATTATAAACCAAATCTAAAATCAATCCAGAATCTTTTTTACCGTATCCAATTGCATTTAACATTTGCAACGCTTTAATTGATTTTTCAAAAACACCTTCTCCTCTTTGTCGATCTGTTTTATCAGGATTATAAAATGGTAAGCTACTTACTACTCTTACATTATGTTTTTTAAAAAATTCTGGCAAATCGTGATATTTTTGGTTGGCGAGAATAATGGTTAAATTACATCTTACAATAATTTCCTTTACGCCAATTTTAAATGCTTCTTCTACAAACCAACTAAAATTAGGATTCATTTCGGGAGCACCACCTGTTAAATCGATGGTTGGAAATTTATTTTTAGAAATGAGGGTTAAACACTCCTCCATTGTTTCTTTATTCATTATTTCTTTGCGATCTGGACCAGCGTCTACATGGCAATGTTTGCATGTTTGATTGCACATATATCCTAAATTCATCTGAAAAATATCTATTCCAGAAGGCTTTAAAGGAAATTGCTGAACGTTTTTTAATTTATTCTGAAAGGTATCCCATTCTCCAGTTGCAAACTTACCTCCACTCAATTGTGATAACTGATTTTTTTTATCCGCTAATTGATGAGAAGTAGATTTTAATGACTTGATCATTTTCTTTTATTACATCGATAATTTCTTCACCTTGTTCATCATTTGCACTCCGTGTACCAATGAAGAACCTCCACGAATCGCTGCGGCAACATGAATCGCCTCCATCATTTGTTCTTGCGTACATCCTTTTTCTAATGTATCGGTAGAATAAGCATCAATACAATACGGACATTGAACTGTATGAGCTACTGCCAAAGCGATCAAAGATTTTTCACGAGCCGTTAATGCTCCTTCTTTAAAAACTTCTCCGTAATAGTCGAAAAATTTATCCGCCAAAGGCTTATCGAATTCACCGATGTTTCCGAATTTTTTGAGATCTTCTGGGTTGTAATAGGTTTCCATGGCAAAGAATTGATTATTTATTATTGATTATTGAATATTTGGCAAATTTACTCATTCACTTTTTTGTTTCTTTACTAATTCACTTATTGGCTAACTTTTCTCACGACCGTAGGGAGTAATTCACTTCTTATTCAACGTCCAATTGTATTTCATATACGAAACTTTCGCATCTTTTTTGATCACAACACTTGAATATTTATTTAAGAATTCGATTAATGTTTGTCCCGTTGTAAAATCTTCTTTGAACCATTTAAAAATTTCAGAAATCTGAATGGAACTTTCTGTGATTTTGTTTTTGAGTTTATCATTCACAAAATCTTTCATCAATTTAGTTAACGCTTCTTCAACATTTTCCTCTGTGAACGCTTTATTGTATAAATTCGGACAAGAATACGAGGCGCAATTAATTCCTGCATGAATGCGCGGGTCTTTATAATCCACTCTTAAAATCTTATGTTCAATATGCGAAAGTCTCATTT
>CAMBFX010000142.1 GCA_945865695.1 Chryseobacterium gleum
ACTAAACTAACTAAACTAACTAAACTAACTAAACTAACTAAACTAACTAAACTAACTAAACTAACTAAACTAACTAAACTAACTAAACTAACTAAACTAACTAAACTAACTAAACTAACTAAACCCAACTTAAACTCTAACCCCTATAATACAAACATCATCCACTTGCTCCAATTCACCTTTCCACGCTTCAAATTCTTTATTCAAAATTTCTTCTTGCTTTTCCATTGGCTCGTTTCTCATTGCAACTAACAGATCTTGGAAAGTTTTGTACTTGAATTTTTTTCCTTTTGGTCCACCAAACTGATCAGCATAACCATCCGTAAATAAATAAAATGTATCTCCTGAATGCAATTCAAACTCATGTGTGGTAAATGGAACACGATTATCAAATTGTCCAATCGGTTGTTTGTTTGCTTTTATTTCTTCAATTTCTATTGCATCTTTTCTCAATAACCATAATGGATTATTAGCTCCCGACCATTCTAATAAAACGGTTTCTGTTTTGTTATTCTTCGCTTTATCCACATGCAAATGACAGAGTGAAATATCCATGCCATCCTTCACTTGATGATCACTCGTTTCAAATGTTTCTAAAATAATTTCAGTCAGTTTATCTAAAATCGGACCAGGCTTTGTTAAACCATATTCTCTCACACAACGATTCAAACCATTAGCACCTACCACACTCACCATTGCGCCTGGAACACCATGCCCGGTGCAATCTACGGCTGCAATCAAAAGATTACTGCTTCTTCCATCCATCCAATAAAAATCTCCACTCACAATATCTTTTGGTTTGAACAAAATAAAACTTTGCGGAACTAAAGCTTTCACATTTTTTATAGGTGGTAAAATCGCTTTTTGTAATCTTTCTGCATAATTGATAGAATCAACTATCTCTTTATTTTTCTCTTCCACCATTTCTTTTTGCAAATGGATTTCTTTCGTCCGCTCAAGCACTTTTTCCTCTAGCCCATGATTGATATCTTTCAATTCGGTAATTAAATTCTTAATGGAAATCTGCATTTTTTTAAAACTCAAAGCCAAAACACCAATTTCATCTTTTCTTCGAATACCAATTTTTACATCCAAATTTCCCTTGGCCAATTGCATTGCATCGTAGCTTAATTCTTTTATTGGCGAAGTCAATCTTCGAGAAATGACAGAAGAAATTAAAAAAATCAATACAACTACAACAGCAAATCCCAATAGAATCTTATTACGCAATGAATATACAGGGGCGAAAGCTTCATCTTCGTCAATTTCACTCATAATAATCCAGTGCAACCCTGGAATATTTAGTGGTTTGAAGGCGGATAAAACAGAAACACCACGATAATCGTTAAATATTTTTGCACCTGTTTTACCCTTTAATGCTTTTTCAGTTCCTTCTGTTTTTACTTCTTGTAAACCAATGGCGCTATTGTAACTTTCAATTTGATCAACGATATCTTTAGGTGTGCCTATTTCTTCAATCATTTTTAAATAATTCTTTTTATCCTCAATCAAAAATCGCGATTGATTTCTTAAAGTATAATCATCTCCCACAATATAAGTTTCTCCAGAAGTTCCCAAACCAACTTCTTTCCACTTATGATTGCTCGTCATAATATCATTGATTTTATCAATGGGCATTTGGAAAATTAAAACTCCAATTTTTTCATCTCCTGCATAAATAGGCGCCCCCATAAATGAAGCAGGTGCATTATAAGAAGGATGATAAGGTTGGAAATCTACTACAGCCACAAATTCATCTTTGGTAGAAGTCTTTACTGCCTTATAAACTTTGGCAAGATTGGTTTGAGAATAGGGGCCTCTCAGCAATGAAGTACCAAAATCAACTTCTTTGAAAACTGTGTAAACAATATTTCCACTTTCAATATCTACCAAGAAAATATCATAATAACCAAATCGCTCTAAATAATCGCGGATAATGGGATGATATAATTGGTGAGCCTTAGAATACGTACTTGAATCTGCTGATGCATCCAATTTATGTTTCGATCCTACTGGATGGGAATTTTTAAATAAGTATAAATTTTGCAACAATCTTGTCTTTCTATCTTCTGAAGCCTCTTCTTTAATGGAAGATTTTTTCGGAAGATTTTTATTCAATCGTTTCAAATATTCTTGATTGAAATAATGAGCGAGATTTTGATTTACTTTTTCTAATTCAATTTTTGAGGGGTTTAAATCATTTTCTATTCTATTAAATCCTTGATTAAAATTTTGCATAGCAGCAATGACCATTCTATCTTCGGCAAAGGTGAGAAGTTGATCTTTTATTAATTTAAAATAAGATTCAATTTGCGTTGCTTTTAATTCTCTTACTGCTGTTAATCGATTGAATGACTCTTCCTGTAATGACGATTTACCTTTGGTATAGGAAATATATCCAATGATTCCTGTGGCAATCATGGCAATAAAGAAAAAGGAAAGTATGAGTCGTAAACCGATTTTCATGTCCTAAAAATACATTTTAATTTTGATTTAACCCTCTCAAATTCACTCAAAGAATGAGAAAAATAGGTTTTTTAGCAATAGTTAATAATTTAATCATAACCAATAAACCTTGATTCATTTAATTTTTACTACTTTAGAACCTGTCATGAAGAAACTAATAATCATGCCGATTTATTTCGGTATTTCTTTTCTGTTTTTACCCATCACTCTCTTAGCGGGAAATGAGCATTTGCCTGTGGGTGCACGGTCGGCTGGAATGGCGCATTCATCCGTTACATTAAACGATCATTGGAGTTTGTTTCATAATCAAGCAGGATTAGGGCGATTAAAGGAAATTTCTGCAGGTGTTTATTATGAAAATAGATTTTTAGTCAATTCTCTTTCTACTGGTTCATTGGCATTAGCCATGCCTACCAAATCTGGAACTTTTGGATTAAGCGTTTATACTTTTGGTTTATCTAATTACCGTGAATCAAAATTCGGATTAGCCTATGGAAGAATGTTAGGCGAAAAAATTTCTGCTGGATTACAATTGAATTATTTATCCACTCTTTTACCCGAAGCGTATGGGAAATATAATGGTTTTACGGCCGAACTAGGATTGCAAGCTCTTCTTACTGACAAAATTATTTTGGGCGCTCATATTTATAATGTTTCAAGAGCGAAACTAACCGATAAAAATGGTTTGGAATATGTACCAACTGTAATTCGTATAGGTATGATGTATAAAGTTTCAACTAAAGTTTTTATTACTTCCGAATTTCAAAAAGACATTGATCATCCTATTATTTTCAGAGCAGGAACCGAATATCAACCCAATGAAAAATTATTTTTACGAATTGGAATAGCAACTAATCCTGGAAATTATTCGTTTGGATTTGGATATAAAATGAAAACTATTTCTTTTGACATTGCCGCTTCGTATCATCAAATTTTAGGATTCACTCCGCAAGTTGGATTTAATTGGTGTGGATTAAGCAAGAAGAAAACAACCGTGTATTGGTGATGCGTTTCTGCTCAATTATATTAGCTTTTTTATTAATCGTATTCAGTGCGAATCCGGTATTTTCTCAATGGAAGGAAAAGGATAAAGAAGCGAAAAAAAATTCCATCATCGAACAACGAATTGAATTGATTGCTGAATTATCAGGAGGAGAAGATATCGATTTTACTACTTTGTTTGATGGACTCAGTGGTTATTATGATAATCCAATTGATTTAAATCATACTACATCTGAAGAGTTACAAGAATTACTTTTACTCAACGATATTCAAATCAACAATCTTTTTAATCACATTGCTAAATTTGGAAGATTAATTAGCGTTTATGAATTACAATCTATTTCGGGTTGGGATTTACAAACCATTCAAAATATTTTACCATTCATTCAAGTGGCAGATAATTTTGATTCAGGAGTTTTTTCTTGGCGAGAAATGCTGAAAAACGGCCAACACGAATGGATTACGCGCCTCACTCGTGTTATACAAAAACAAGATGGTTTTGCTCCAATTACAGATAGTGCATTGGCAGAAAATCCAAATGCACGTTATTTAGGCGATCAAAATAAAATATATTCTCGATATCGTTTTCGATTCGGAAATTTTGTGAGTTGGGGAATCACCGCTGAGAAAGATGCAGGCGAAGAATTTTTTAAAGGTTCGCAAAAACAAGGATTCGATTATTATTCAGGACATCTTTTCGTTCGAAATATTCGAAATTTTAAAGCCATAGCCATTGGAGATTATCAAGTAGCGTTCGGACAAGGTTTAACTTTTGCAACAGGTCTCGCATTCGGTAAATCAAGTAATACACTTGGAATAAAAAGAAATCAAGTTGCTCTTCGTCCATATGCTTCTGCTGATGAAAATCAATTTATGAGAGGAGCAGCAACTACTGTTTCATTGGGAAAATTTGAGATAACAGGTTTTTATTCTCGACATAAAATTGATGGTAATTCTACAGCAATATCCGATACAAGCTCAGTTATTGATGATGGAATAGTGGTGAGTTCTTTACAAACTTCAGGGCTACATTCTATACCTTCTGAATTAGAAGACAAAAAGGTTATTGATGTTACACACGGTGGTGGACATGTTCAATTTTCCCATAAAAATTTAAGAATTGGAGCAACCGCGGTTTATTCTGATTTCGGAGGTGTATTAGATCGCGAATTGGGAATTCAGAATCAGTTCGATTTTGAGGGAGATCATAATTTGGTAATGGGAATGGATTATAGTTATGTTTTTAAAAATATAAATATTTTCGGAGAAACTTCTCGTTCAATGAATGGAGGTATCGCCTCTGTTAACGGTGTTATTTTTGCATTAGATCCTAAGTTTTCAATTGCTATTCTCTATCGTAATTATGGCAGAAATTATCAAAGCCTTTTTTCAAATGCTATTTCAGAAAGTAGTCGCCCTGTTAATGAAAGTGGAATTTATACGGCAATAGAGGTAAAACCAAATGCGGTTTGGACATTGAATGCCTATTTTGATTTATTTCAGAGTTCTTGGTTGAGAAGTTCATTAAATGGATTAAGTCAAGGAAATGAATTTTTGGGACAATTGGTATGGAAGCCTTCCAAAAAAGTGGATGGATATTTGAGAATTCGTCATAGAGAAAAAATGTTAAATAGTAGTTATGATAATGATGAAATTGATTTCCCATTGCCGTATTCGCAAACTAATTATCGTTTTCACGTGAATTATAAAGTAACAGAATCTATTACTTTTAAAAATAGAGTAGAGTTAGTAGATTACAAAGAGAATACTTTGCCAGTAAAAAAGGGATACATCGTTTATCAAGATGTGGTTTTTAAAAAAATGATGAGTCCGTTTTCTATAACATTTCGCTACGCACTTTTTGATACCGAAGATTTTGATTCACGTATTTACGCCTATGAAAATGATGTGCTATATTCTTTTACTACTCCCGCCTATTATTATCGTGGATCTAGAATGTATGGAGTCTTTCGTTATCAATACAAAAAGATGCTAGATGTTTGGATTCGATATGGCCAATGGTTATACAACAATAGAGATGAAATTAGTTCAGGGTTAAATAGAATTGAAGGAAATAAAAAATCAGAAATTAAAATTCAATTGATTTGGAAATTCTGATTTATGCTGAAGTCAAAAAAAAGAAAAAGTTAACTTGAATAATGAATTTGATATTTTTTTATTTCAGTATTATTTTGCAGCTTCCATATCCCAAGTTTGATTGGTAACGGTTTTTCCGTTTTTGAAATAGTAGGTTCCAGATTTACTTACCACTTTGCGATATTCGTTTCCATATTCACCTTTCACAACAATTCTTCTAATAGTAACTTCTGAAACGTTTTGGTCATCATCTTGACGAGTGTAAACTTCTTCCGTTACGCCTTGAGGATATTGAATCGTATAGGAAGATTGATAGCCATCTTGCCCCTTTTCAAAAACCATGTCTTGATCTTTTTGGTCTTGTAAATCCTGACCATTTGACCATCTCTTTTTTTCTGCTGCAGCTTGATTGCTTTTTTGCTCTCTTACTTGTTCTTCTTGTCGTTCTTTTAAACTCTTAATTTTTTGCGCTTGACTTTCGCCACCTTTAATGTAGGTGTTCTTTAAGTCTTTCTGTTGCTTAGTTAATTCTTCACTATTTTTATTTCTTATATCTGCAGCCGTTTGGTCAATTCTATCATTTTGTTCATTTAGCATTTCATATTCATTTCTCACTTGCTCGCCATTTTCTTCAAGAATTTTGGTAGAAGTTTGATTGGTGGTATTAGCTAATAAATCTTTTTTGTCATTTAAAATTTCTCCATTCAAATTTCTTATTTGAGCAGATTGTTTATCGATGGCATCGTTTTGCATTTTTAATAAATCAAATTCATTTTTCACTTGTGCATTGTTTTCATCCAGTAATTTTTCTTGAGATGTTTTTTGTTGCATCACCAAATCATCTTGACGAGCTGTAAGTATTTCGCTATTCTCATTGCGTATATCTGCAGCCTGTTCCTTCATTTCAGCGTTGGATGAATGTTGAGTTTCAAATTTATTCTTCGTCTCATCCGCATTTTCCTTTAGAAGTTTATCTGTTACAAATTTGTTCTGTGTAACAAAATCATCTTTCCGTTGATTCATATCTAAACTTTTCTCATTCCTATTTTTCTCCGCCTCAGAATTGATATATTGATTAGTATTATGTTGATTCAAAAATTCATCTTTAACTTGGTTTGAATTTTCAGTCATCAATTTTTCTTGAGATGTTTTTTGTTGCATCACCAAATCATCTTGACGAGCTGTAAGTATTTCGCTATTCTCATTGCGTATATCTGCAGCCTGTTCCTTCATTTCAGCGTTGGATGAATGTTGAGATTCAAATTTATTCTTCGTCTCATCAGCATTTTCCTTTAGAAGTTTATCTGTTGCAAATTTGTTCTGTGCAACAAAATCATCTTTTCGTTGATTCATATCTAAACTTTTCTCATTCCTTTTTTTCTCCGCCTCAGAGTTGATATATTGATTAGTATTATGTTGATTTAAAAATTCATCTTTAACTTGATTTGAATTTTCAGTCATCAATTTTTCTTGATTAATTTTATTTTGTTTGATTAGGATATCATTTTCTTCCTTTAATTCATCTTTATTTTGTTCACGAATAGTATTTGCTTTTTCGTTTTGTTCTTTATTGAGGTTATTCAAAGTTTCAAATTCAGAATTAATCTCTTTTGAATTTCTATCCATTAATAATTCCCCATTGGCAGAATATCGATCATTTAGTAAATCTTTTTTTGCCACTAAATCCTTACCATTATCATTCCTAGTAGTGGCAGCTTGACTGTCGGTTGCTTTATTAGCCGATGATAAATTATCTTTATCCGCATTAATTTCTTTACTATTAATGATTCTTATGCGCTCTTCATATTGATTCATGTCACGGTGATCATACTGAGATTGAACATAAGCTTTATTTATTTTGGCTATATCGTTTTCATTATTCCATTTTTTTGTTTCGGCCTCAAGTTGTAATTGCTTATCCCTATATTTTTCGGTATTTTCATCTCTAAGATCTGTATTTTGAGAATAATCTTTTTGAAGATCTTTCTGTGATTTGATATCTGTAAAATTTTCTTCTCTAGTTTCTCCTGCCGTTTTATCAATAGATTGCGCATCCTTAGACATTTTATCCTTTTTGCTCTTTATAAAGGCATACTTATCTTTTTCATCACCTAATTTTGCTGCTTGCAATAAGGCCAAAGCCTCGTCAGCCGACATAATTGTTTTCTCTCCGTAGTTTGGTCCTTTTTTATCTTTCTTAATTTGATTATTGACTTGCTGCGTATTTTCTTGCTGTTGATTAGCTAATATTTCATCTATTTCCGCAATTTTTTTCTTTGGATACTCTTGAGATTTAAAAATAGTTAATGCGCCAACAAATTTTTGTTTTGATTCTTTGTATTTTTTTTCTCCAAATAATTTGTTCCCTTCTTTTACCAAAGCATCGTAATTCACCTGTAATTCATCATTTGATTGACTGGATTTTATTTTCTCTTTACATTTCGCAATTTGGCTT
>CAMBFX010000143.1 GCA_945865695.1 Chryseobacterium gleum
GGTAATGTTCCAATTTGAGTGATATCAGAAGCTTTTAGTCCTGTTTCAGGTAAGTTGGTAACAGTAGAACCAGCAGCAAATTTAAAGATTCCACTTTTCGCCAATAAAACATAATTATCCTCTTCTACTTTAAAGATATTTCCTGCTGCATTACTATAGCAATCACGAGGCATTCCTTTTGAAACTAAAGTATCGTAGGTATAGGTTTCTGCTTTATAAGATCCCACATAATTATAAGGAAATTGATAATAAAAAGTATTATTAATATAATTGGGGAAGTAGGAATTTCCTAAACCATAACCTTGAATAGGTTGTGGATTTGCTGTTTCATATTTCGCAGCATTTGCAAGGGTATAAAGTTCATTAGCGATAGTGTATTTTCTTTCTTCTGGAATTAACTTCCAAGATTTTGAACTTGCATTCAAATAATGCACCGATTCGAAATATCCGAATTCACCCGAATACATTTCATATCCCGAATAAGAACCTGCACCTTGATCTACAATAAACAAAGTATCATTTAATTTATTAATAAAGATGATGTGACGTGGACCAATTCCATTGTTGGTTTCTATCCAAGTTTTTCCTTTATCAGTTGAACGATAAACTCCACCAGAAGATCCAGTTCCTAACCAGTATGTTCCTTCTTCATCATAGTAGAAAGAGGTGGCATCAGCACCAACAGGCCCATTAGCAGAATTCCAACTTAACTCAGTGATTTTTTGATTCTCCATCATCTTTCTTCCTAGGTAAGAATTCATGAAACGAGATTCACCATCATTTACTTTAGCACCATTTTTAGTATAATATTCACGAGATTTTCCTTTGTTACATAAGTAAAGTTCAACTTCATTATTATAGGAAACATTATCATAAACGGCAGGAATAATTTCTATTCCTAAAGAATCTACATAACCTATTTTTCCACCTTTAACTTTGTTTATATAAGCTATCGAATCCCAATAGATTTCTCCACCTATTACTACTTTTGTTAATTCGTTAACTTTTTCATCATAAACTAATACATCAGAATATTTTGGTTCGGTCATCATTTTTTGAGTTGCTCTATCATAAAAACCTTTCTTACTGTTTTTTGTAACGATAGCAATTTTGGTAGTATAATTGAAAAATTCATTGATGTCGTCATATTCACATTTCAATATTTCAGCACCTTCTCTATTGGAGAAACCGAATTTATTATCTTTAGAAACCTTAATCATTTCGTTTCCTTGATTCCAAGCATAAGAGTCAATCCAGTTATAATTGAAAGCAAATAAAATATTTCCTGAAGTATCAATTATTCCTTGTTGATTTTCTTGATTAGTAGCTACAAAAGAAGAAATTTCACCACCATTATATGAATATCCAACTGCAGAGAGCGAAGTATAAATCGGATCTATCAAAATTCGTCCATTCAAATTGGCTAATCCATATAGATTATCCTTCATGATTTGTAATTTTTGACTGCTATAATCATAAGTTATGCTGGTGAATTGTGCTGGGATTCCTTCTGAACCATCCGAAGCAAAAATCCCCATTAAACTATTTTTATTGAAAGTAATGATAGGCTTGCTATAGCTATTGGAATTATCATATTCGTAGTTAATATAATTTCCTGTTGCATAACTTAACACATAAATACTATCATAAATTGCACCCATATCATCTTTCCCATTTTTCAAAACACCATATTTACCACCCACCAAATTGGTAACTTTATACGAATAAGTTGAATCATTATAATAGTCATAATAACTTTGTTCTGTTTCTACCCATTTTCCGCCTTTATTGTAATAATAGAATTTATCTCCTGGAAAAAGCGAAGAGTAATCCATACCCGTAATGGCTTTTCCGGTTTGTAATGAAAAAATGCCGAATTTTTTATTGTCTCCTTCTACGATTACCGTTCCATTATTTAAATTATTATTAGTGGTGAAAGAAACATATTTTGCAGGAATGATTTCTTTAAAATCAGCATTTATTAAACCGTTTTTTCCTTTATTAGTAATTTGATGATAAAAAGTAGGTTTGTTCACATAAAGTCCGTTTTCATCCAATTCACGACTATTTGTTTGGATAAAATTTAGAACAATATTTTCTACATCTTTCAATCTTACTTTACCCATATTGTCAATTACCGCTCTTTTAGAATCGGTTGGGCGTTCAACGGTTAAATAATGATTGTACTCATAATTTCCATAGTTTCCATCGTAATAACCTCCATCATAATATCCATAAGACATTCCTTTTGGATTTTCTGGTTCTTTTCCTCCAGAATGTCCAAAATAATAACCACTTGTAAAATCCAATTCTATAAATGAATACGATGCAGGAATAATTTCTTTACCCTCCTTAATCACCCCAAATTTTCCACCTTTCATCATGGAGTCTTTTACTATAATTGGTTGAGGAGTATAACCTTCAGGAACATCATAGGCATAGTCATATCCATAATTATAGAAAGCAGATGAATCAACCCATTCAAACTTTTGTTTTTTTCCTCCTTTATTGAATAGATAAGTATCCGCATTTACTTTAATTAAATATTCATATTTAGGGGCAATCATTTCTTTCCCATCAATACGCATATATCCAATCTTGTCACCTTTAATCACTTTTGCCACTGATTGGGTATAATCACCATAATTTTCCCAAGTATTAAAAGCTTCGATTTTATCATATTCAGCAGAAATTGCTTTTCCTTCTGGATTATATAATACTACACTTTTACCTTTTTTTACGAGGTAAAGAAGGTTTTGATCATAGGTAATTAGTTCTTCAATTAATCCGTCAGAAACTATTGGAATCACCATTTTGGGTTCCATATTCATCAAGCCCCATTTTCCATTTTTCTTCACCATAATTCCATTTAATTTAATCATCGTACGATTGAAGTCTCGCTCCATTCCTGGTTCATCCAATGAAATAAATTTATAGGCATAAGGCTCGCCATAATCATAAGTAACAGGAGCGGCAAAATTTAATGCAATATTATCATATCCATCTGCGTTTATTTGTTGACCACTTGAATTAAAAATAAAAAAGCTGCCACCTTTAATGACAATATGTTCACGCGTTTTAGTTCCTGTTACAGCATAAGTATAATTATCATCGGTATATCCCCAAGTTGAATCAGTTACTTGACTCGTAGTTTTAGTTCCTCCTTTATTACCTATGTAAATAGAATCAACTGCTACATCGTAATAGGCAAACTCTTGAAAAGCGGTCATATTATCATATTCTGCAGATACAATTACACTACCTGAAGCATCTTTCAATCCAAATTTTGAATTTTGTTCGAAAATGGAAACTTGCGACCAACTTAACAGGGTTGATCCCACTGCAAATAGCAGTAAAAAGGATTTCTTAATCATGACTAAATGGTTATTGTTTTTTTTGATTGGGTGCTTGGTGATTCATTTTTGTGAGCTTTAAGTTTCAAAAATAGCTTAGTTTATTCGATTACGCTATAGGATAATGCACTTATTTTTTATTAGTTACAAAAATCAAGAAATTCGCTTTGATTTGTTGATTAAGGTCTTATTTTTACAAAAATTATGGAATTGTTCAAAAAAGTATTTCTATTTTTCATCTTGAGTTGTATTGCTTTGTTAATCAATGCTCAACCACAACAACCACCTATTGGTAATTTTACTCCAAAAGATTATGGTGATTCTCATGTGCCCGAAAATTATTCTATTTGTAAGGATGAGCGAGGTTTTATTTATGCAGGTAACATAGGTGGGCTTCTACAATATGACGGACATACATGGGTATTTTTGCCAATTGTTACAGGAGTTAGAATTAATGCAATCACTTATGTAGGCAATCAAGTTATTGCTTGTGGTGGTCCCAAAATGATGGGATTAATGGAGCCCTCAAAAAAGGGCGCTCTTCAATATCGCTCTTTATTGAATTTGATTCCAGATTCATTGAGAAACGATCAGATAATTACCATTCAAAAGCATGGAAGTAAAATATTTTTTCAATCTGAGAGAGCGATTTTTATTTATGATAATAATAAAATTAAAACAATTTTCCCAGAAAATAAATTTTTCAGAAGTTATGCTTGTGAGAATCGACTTTTTGTTCGAGATGCGGGAATTGGATTGATGGAATGGAAGGAGAATAAATTCCAATTATTTGCCTCTGATACGTTAAGTAAGAATTGGGGATTTTTCGGAATAGTTAGTTATGACAAAGATAATTTTCTAATTGCCGAGCATGAATTGGGTTTTTATCTGATGAATAAAAAATCGGGTAGGATTGCTCCAGCATCTAGCTTTTTCTACGAAGATTATTATCCCAAAATTTATGGTATTGAAAAATTGGATCATGATCAATACGCTATTGCAACCTCCAATCACGGCGTAATTATACTGGATAAGGATTTGGAATTAATTGCAAAAGTTGGAAGAAATGAAGGATTAAAAAGTTCGTATGTGAATCAAATTACATTAGATAATACTGGTAATATTTGGGCGGCCACCAGCGGAAGTGTAAGTTTTGTCGATATTCATTCTCCTTTGCATTTCTATGGAGAAAATTCAGGTCTGCCGGGTAATGTAGAAGCGATTCAGAGTATTGGTGCCAATTATTATGCGGGTACTTCAGCTGGTTTATTTTTATTGCCTAATTCCTATAAAGATGATTTAAAACCTTGGCGAAAAATTGAGGCCATCAATTCGCCTGTTTTTTCATTAGACCAAAACAATAGAGATATTTTGGTTGCTTCAGATAATGGATTATTTGCGGGAACTTTAAATACTTTCACAAAAATAAGTGAGGGTGATTTTGATGCGGTAAAATTTATTCCAGGAATTGATAAAATTGTTGCTGTTTCCAATAGTGAATTATTTATTTTCAATAATAAATATGAATTGTTATCCAGAGAATTTCTTCCTAAGAAAGTTAAACGATGTCATTCTATTGCCTATGAAACTAATGGTGGTGGTTTTACAAGAGTGTGGATTGGATTATTAGATGAAGGAGTGGTAAGATTGGATCTTTATGATGATGGCGAGTTAGTTTTAGATCTTTTTGATGAAATGGATGGTTTAATGCCAGGAATCGTTAAGCCCTATAAATTCATTGGCAAAATCATCTTTTTAACTGCTAATGGATTTCAACATTTTATTTCAGAAGAAATTATTGCTGAAAAATTATCGGAAGAGCAAAAGTTAAATCCTGCATTTAATCGAGGATATTTTGATGTATTTAAAATTCCGGGAAAAGATATCAAAGGAAATATTAAGGCAATGTGCTTAGATAATGGTAGAATTTATTTGAACCTAAATGATAAACTTTGCTATTTTGATCAAAAAGGAAAAAGACATCAGAATGAATTTTCTACCCTAAATACAGGAAGAATAAACGATTTAATTTTTTTTAATAATCAACTTTGGATTTCGGCATCTGAGGGCGTTGCACAATTTAAACCCGCCCATTTTAAAAAAATAGATCATCCTTTCAAGGTGTATTTTAGAAATATTTCCAGTAATAATGGTCAGGTTTATATGGAAGAATTTTTCAATGATAAAAATCAATTTAGTATTCAACAAAGTCCAGGCATTAATTCTGAAATAAGTTATGCTGATAATTCATTAAGTTTTATTTTTTCAACTGATTATTTTGACCATACCCATCAATTGAAGTATGCTTATTTACTAGAAGGTAAAGGAGAAAAATGGAGTAGGTGGAGTAATGAAAATCAAATTGAATTGAATAATTTACAGGAAGGAGAATATGTTCTGCATGTGAAAGCCATTAATGTTTATGGCAATGAAAGTAAAGAAGCGCTATTTCGATTTACTATTCTTCCGCCTTGGTATCGCACTTGGTGGGCTTATGTTTTGTATTCAATTTTAGCCATTTTAATTATCTTTTTCACTATTAAAATTGCTGTTTATCGCTTGAAGCAAAATACCATCCGATTAGAAAAAATAGTGAAAGATCGGACCAATGAAATTGAAAATAAGAATGTAGAATTACAAGGTCAGCATGATCAGATTCTTTATCAAAAGTTAGAAATTACGGATAGTATAAATTACGCCAAACGAATTCAAGAAGCAATTTTACCAACCAAGAAAGAAATCAAAAATGTTTTTCCCGATTCGTTCGTATTATTTAAACCTAAAGACATTGTAAGTGGAGATTTTTATTGGTTTTCTCATCATAATCAATTGTCAATATTCATTTGTGCTGATTGCACGGGGCACGGAGTTCCGGGTGCATTTATGAGTATGATCTGTACCGATAGAATTAATCATACCGTGTTGGAAAAAAAAATTAGTTCACCATCCGCTTTATTAAAAGAGGTGAACCAAGGAATTAAACGGTCGCTAAAACAAGAAAATGAAGCAGATTTAAAAACAAAGGATGGTATGGATAATGCCGTTTGCTCATTTAATCATCAAACAAACGAGTTAATTTATGCTGGAGCCAATCGTCCTCTTTGGCTACTTAGAAAAAATACGAATGAAATTATTGAATATAAACCTACGAAAATGGCAGTAGGTGGGTTCACGACCGAAGATCAACATTTCGATGAAACAGCTATTAAAATTGAAAAAGGAGATATTGTTTATTTAAGTACTGATGGATATGCCGATCAGTTTGGAGGGCCAAAAGGAAAGAAATTAATGGTTAAAACATTCAAGGAAATCCTCGTTCAATATTCTTCGCTTCCTTTTGAGGAGCAACATAATAAGTTAGATAAATTCATTGAAGACTGGCGTAATACGAAATCAAAAGAAAATGAGCATATCGAACAGGTTGATGATATATGTATTATTGGAATTAGGTTTTAATCGTTCCACTGTTAACAATTCTTCACAACGTATAAATAAACGTCTTTTAAGAAGTAATACTTTTATGAAGTATGGAAAACATGCTGCCAACCAATTTACCTTTCTTCGTCATGCTTTTCATCCTCCTTATTGTTGCAAGGTTGATGGGGGAAATTGTGGAGAGATTTAAAATCCCTTCTATGGTTGGGGAAATTTTGGCTGGTGTAATTATGGGACCTTCTGTTTTCGGAGTTATCCACTTCGACAATGACTTAAAAGTTTTTATGGAATTGGGCGTTTTCCTATTGGTAGTAATAGCTGGAATGGAAATCGATATCAAGGAAGTTTTTGAATCCATGAAAGGAAAAAAATTAGCCATTGCATTAATGGGATTTCTAATTCCTGTTGGCTCTGGAATTATTGTGGGCGCTATATTCAATCTTGATATTTTAATCACCACTTATATTAGTTTATGTATTGCCATAACGGCTTTGCCAGTCTCGATTAGAATATTGATGGATTTGGGCAAACTAAATTCAAAAATCGGGAAGAGTATAATTTCTGTCGCTATTTTTAATGATGTGGCTGCTTTATTAATTTTAGGAATATTATTGGATTTAAAAGATATTCAACATGATTATTGGGCCATTTCCTCAATGGTTGGAATTACTTTATTAAAAGTAATTGGATTTTTATTACTCATCGTTTTCGCCTATCGAATGATTGAGCGTGCAACTAAAAGTACCGATTTTATAAAGGAACAATTAGATAAATTAATAAAAGTGATGAAGGGAAAAGAATCTCTTTTCGCTGTTGTTTTTGCATTTATTTTAATTTTTGCAAGTGTTTCTGAATTGGTGGGATTACATTTTGTAGTTGGTGCATTTTTTGGAGCCATGCTTATTTCTCGAGCGAGAATTGGTGAAGATAACTTTAAGAATTTCGAGAAAACAACCAACAGTATAACTATGGGATTTTTAGCTCCCGTATTTTTTGCTTGTATCGGATTAGAATTTAATATTGCATCCATTGATAATTATGGATTATTATTAGCTGTACTAGTCGCATCTTTCATGAGTAAAAT